>JAXDAR010000076.1:0-6329 GCA_034679645.1 Methanothrix sp.
TCATATCGCTGATACTGAGAGCGATTTTGCTCCGGAGGGCCAGGGAGGCGAAGTTGCTCGATAAGAGTTCCATTGAGGAGATTCTGATGGAATTGTCAAAGTTGCGAGCAGTTAAAGTCGGCGGAAAGTGGAGGCTTACGGAGGTCTCTAAAAAACAGAGGATGATTCTGGAAAAGATGGGAATTAGCGTGCCTGTTGAGGCGAATATGGTTATTAAAAAGGGCGGAGTTTAGGATTAATATAGAAATATGCTATGTAGCACGGGCTAGCTGAATTGCTGATCGCAGGATCCAGAGTGGAAAGAGTTGAAAAATTAGAGAGTTTAGAAATACAAGTAGTAAAGTATTTATTTCTGGCAAGGGACTTTATATATTGGGATTTTCAATGTCGCTACAAAGATATGGAGTGCTAAAAGGAAAGGCTATAGAGACCAAAAAAGGAAGTGGCAGTACCCCTCACTTCCAGATTCTGGTCAGCGATGACCGCCTTCTTTATCGTATTGCAGTAAATGTTGAGTCTCAGGAGCCGCCTTCAGATGTTTTATATTATGTGGATGAGAGCTTTCACCATCCCATCATAGAGCTTCTGGGACCACTGCCCCGAGGCTACCATTCCCTGCCGAAGAAGCCGGGTGAGATAGCCATCGATTTCATTCGGGGCAACCTCTTTGACACCTCACAAATGGTGGCATTGCCCCATAACATCCCCGGAGAGGACAACGACCTCAATGAACTGGTGCAAAAATACGTGGCCAGGGCAATTGCCATGGAGTCGAGCGAGATCTATGCCTTTGGCGAGCGCTGGGGCCCGGAGGAGGAGAGAGACAAGTTCTTCGGCTTTACCCCCGGCAACGGCATCCACGACATCCATATGAACCAGGGAAGCTCGGACCGGTTTGTGAAATACGATGGAGTATGGCAGGACGGCTGCCTGATCATCCATCTGCCGGACGAGAACAAGTGGATCGGCATATTCCTCGCCTTCCAGTCCCAGTGCTTCCATACTGATGATACCACAGGCCACCGCATTCCCGATATCTGCGATAAGGCCGTTCCGCCGGAGACCGGTACGGACAAGAGGGTATGCATCATCGCCGCCCTGGTCAATCCCAAAGGCGGAGATAAGGGACTGGAGGCGCTAACCCTGCTCAACACCACCCCCAAGGAGATCGACCTGGCAGGCTGGTCACTTTTGGACAAGAACAAGAAGAAGATGCTCCTCGATGGGAAGATCAGGGCAGGAGAAGCGCTCTATGTGCCCCTCTCCGGCAAGGACATTGAGCTGTCCAATAAAGGAGGAATCATCACCCTTCTCGATAAGAGCGGCCTGAAGGTGGACGGAGTCAGCTACACCAAAGAGCAGGCAGCAAAAGAGGGATGGACCATAGTCTTCTGAATCTCCTGATCCATCCGGCATTTTTTTCCGGCGGGGCCTAATTCAGTCTAAAGCTCCGCCTTTCAGATCCTAAATGAACCTGGGCCTCTCCGAGAGCCTCATGGCCATGGGCAGTCTGCGCCAGGGCTTTCCTTCGGTCTCCGCTGCGAGCCTCTCTTTAAGCTCATCCACAGTCATGATCCTCTTGGCAGGTGATTTAGGGGTGGATTCGCTGCGAATGGTGACTGTCAGCTGGCCGGACACCAGCTCTTCGTCCCCGATCACCGCCACATAAGGCACCCACTCCCGGCCAGCATCGCGGATCTTCTTGCCCACGGTCTCGTCCCGGTCGTCGATATCGGTGCGGAAGCCCAGGTCGCTGGCAACAGTCAGTGCCCTTTCCTGGTGGCGCTCGGCAACCGGTATGATCCTGACCTGGGTGGGTGAGAGCCAGGTCTGGAGCATGGGCAGCTTACCCTCTTCAGAGAGGCGGGCCGACTTCTCCAGTATGGCATACATCACCCTCTCGATCGCTCCGGAGGGGGAGCAATGTAAGAGTATGGGCCGACGTCTGGCCCCGGATTCATCGATATAGTTGATATCGTAGCGCTCAGCATTTTCCACATCGATCTGCACTGTGGAGAGAGCGCTGGCCTTGTCCATGGTATCCACGAAGTTGAACTCGAACTTGAGAACGAAGTAGAAGAACCTCTCATCCCACATCTCAATTAAGACCGGCTTTTTGATTATATCCACCAATCCCGCTATGAACTCCTGGTTCTCTCTATAGAAGTCCTTGGTGAACCTTATAGCCACCTCGTAGTCGTCAACCTCCAGGCCCACTTCCTTCAGGACTCTGATGCTGGCCAGATACTGCTTCCTGAACTCCTCCATAGCGGACTGCATATCCCGGGTCATGGTATGCATATCGGGCATGGTGAAGGCCCGCAGGCGGCGGATGCCCACCAGCTCCCCCCGCTGCTCCCGACGGAAGCTGTATCTGGTGATCTCTAACATTTTCAGTGGCAGGGACTTGTAGGAAATGGACATGTCATGGCCCATCAAGAACTGGCCGAAGCAGGCGGCAAAACGGAGGAAGAGCTTTCTCTTGTCCGAGTCGATCTGATACTGCCTGGCCGGAAACCGGTCCAGATACTTCTTCAGGGTGGGGTGCTCCATGTCGTACATGATTGGGGTCTCCACCTCCATCGCCCCCATATCCTCTGCCTTCTCCAGGACCAGTGTCTCCAGTAGGGATTTGACCAGCCGACCCTTGGGATAGTAACGCATGTTGCCCGAGTCGGATCCCGGCTCGTAGTCCACCAGCTCCAGGCGTCTCATCAGCTCCACATGGGGCGGGACCCGGTCCACTGCTCTGGCCTTGGAGATCTCATAGTTGGCGAACTTCTGCAGGTTGGGATGGCCTGCGAAATCGAACTTATCTGCGTCCACCAGGTTTCCATCCAGATCCAGGACCTTCCAGTAGGATACTGCTTTGGCCTCGGACTTGAGGGCCTCGGAGACCACCTCCCCCTCGCCCAGCTTTATCGACCGGGATAGCTCGGAGAGGGGATGGCCCTTGCAGCTGATGGTGAAGGCCTTATACCAGCCAAAGGGGGCGCGCATGACCTCGAAGTCCTGGGAGAGGACCCCTTCCATTCCCTTGAGGATCTTGACCGCCGTGGCCGGAGTGGAGAGGCTGGAGCTTAGGTGGGCATAGGGATAGATCATAATGCGGCGAGCCTTGACCTGGCCGGCCACATCTGCCACCTGCTTTGCGCCCTCGGCGATCACCGCATCGCTGTCGTCCTCATCGAACTTCTCCACAGCGATGAAGGCGCACAGCGCCTCATCAAGGCGGCCTTTTTTGGCCGACTCTTCGATCTCTTCAGCCAGCTTCGTGGGCCTCTTGGCCTCAAACTCTATGAAATCGGAATGGATTAAGAGCAATTGCAATCTCGGTCACCTGAACTCTAGAGGGATAAGTGAGGGTGTAATTCAATGTTTCTATCAGGCAGATGAACCAATTTATTTCTGGGACATTTTTCCAATTTTTCCCATCAAATCTATTTAGAAGGGATTTCTTGACCCATAACAAGTATATCTCATTTTTTAATGAGTTTACTTTTCACTTTTGTTCTTCTTTACTATATCCAGTAAGAGGTTTGAAAAATCCAAAAGTGCCAGGAAGTACATATTGATTTTTAATAGAAAGATTTATGTATTGATAGATCTTAATATGATAATACTAGAAATTTTGAGAACTTAATTGACTTAATCAATCGGCCACTATGAGGATCTCGAAATTTCTAATTGAATTTGTTGGAGATGGCAAAAATGATACTCAGATGTGCAGCATGCGGAGAGACCGGAGAGACGGACAATCCTCCGGTGGAGTTCATATGCAGAAACTGTGGCAGCATCAATGTAACAGAGACCAGAAAAGAGGGCGCAAACCAGGCCTGCGGCTGCCTTCTTCCCACCACATTCGAATGGATGCTTCCTCTGGGAAAGATCGGAAATCCCATATCCGGCTACAAATACGTAAGTCCCTCCGGATCCATGATGACGAGGCATGAGTGGATAGTGGCCTGGGCCATTGATCCGGATCGGGCTCTGAAATGGATGAGAGAGGGCGGAGCCGCAAAGCTGAGAGATGACGATATAGATCTGGGCGGTGGATGGTGGCGAAGGAAAAAGGCAAAATGAAAGGTGAATCAAAATGAGATCAACCTCTATCTACTTAGCTGCAGTCTCTCTGATTATCCTGCTCGGCCTGGCCGCATCCCAAAACTCGACAAATAATTCAAGCATAACTCCGGCAGATGCCCTCAAGGCTTACGGGAACAGCAATATTGAGCCAATGACCCTTATGGGAAAGAGCTTTGCAGTATTTCAATCGCCTGCATTCAAGAAGGATGGCATCAAGGGTCTGAGGTCTGTCCAGACCAATATCGATGAAAATGTGAGCCGCAATGAGATACCAGGGCAACCGGCCAGCCTCAAGGACTTCTCTCTTTGGTATGTTGCACAAACACCTGAAACAAATGAGGCGTCAAGTTATTCACAAGGAAGAAAGATCCCGATATTTGACCTCAATGTAACAAGAATAAACTGGACTCCACCGAGTGATACTAGCAACATTCCCATTCTATAATGAGAAAGCTAAACCGCAGTCGCCAATCGTGCGCTGATCAAAAAGGAACGACTATAATGAATAGGGATTGGCATTCACTATGCCTCTTCTCTGATCAATTTATTCTGTCCTCATAGGTCGTCCCAGATATTTTATTTATTATTATTATTTTGTTAAATTCCATTTTTTTAAACTTCGAGCAAATGAGACATTCTCCTTAGATCTGCATTTCCCTCCCATATGCTCAATCCCTCCTTCAACTCAGGGTGCTCCAGAGGAGAAATGCTCCTGCCACAAGAGTGATCCCCAGGGTCAGGAGTCTGAAGCCATCCCCACCCACCCGACCAAAGGCGAGGCTGCCGGCGAGAAATCCCAGCAGCATTGCGGGAATGAACCAGAGGCTGAAGATGATCATCTCTGCGTCAACCAGCCCCACCAGGATGTAGTAGCCAAATGTAAGAAAGTCTATGGCGGTGAGGAATATCACCATCATCCGGCGAAACTCCACTTTTTCCACCCCCTGGCTGCTCAGGAGGAGGGCCATGGGGGGTCCGGGCATGCCCACGCTCCCGCAGAGCAATCCGCCCACCAGGCCTGCAGCGGCAGAGCTGAAAGTACTTCTTTTGAGCTTCAAGCTGAAGTTGGCCAGCATCAGAATGGAGAAGAAGATCAGAGCAGATCCCATCAGGGTCTTGAGGAGCCTGTCATCAGATAGTATCAGTATCTCCGTTCCCAAAGGTCTCGCCAGCAGAGCCGCGGCCAGCAAAGGCCAATCCCGGATACTGCCCCTCTTGCAGCTCCCTTTATCCTTTGCCAGGATCATGATGTCGATTGTGCACTCGTAGATCATGATGAAGGGGATGGCGTACTTCGCCCCGAAGAGGATGGAGAGGAGAGGGATGGAGATCAGCTCGGAGCCAAAGCCGGTCAGGGTCCTGACGAGCATGGCGGCAAGGATGATGAGGAAGGCGAAGAGGATCACGGAATCGGAAATCCTTAAATATAAACAATCAACGTATATAGTAACGGCAAAAGTCGATCTGTTTTCTCTCCCTCCATATGCTTGACTTTTGCCACCCTCTCTTTTTCATCAAAGGCGACGAAGGCCGGATCGCGCATATACACGATAAAACATCAAGAATTGATCCCACCTTCCAGCCAAACCGTCTCTGCACAGCTATTATTTTTTCCCCGCCCGGATCGTCTGGACTCTCTTTTAGGAGGGGAGGAGATAATTTAAAAGATGATGAGAGTTATAAATACAATTGCCAGTATTCCTGGCTGAATATAACCCTTGGTCTCCTTCCACTTTAGAAAACAGTCGGTTCAGGAAAGGGAGCAGAGGGCGGAGAGGGTATAAAATGATTCCAATTTCAAAGCGACTGGCAGCCGAGTTCCTGGGGACCTTCTGGCTGGTTTTGGGAGGCTGCGGCAGTGCCGTTCTAGCCGCTGCCTTTCCGGATGTGGGAATAGGGCTATTGGGAGTAGCCCTGGCCTTTGGTCTTACTGTTCTCACCATGGCCTATGCCATCGGCCACATATCCGGCTGCCACCTCAATCCGGCCGTATCCATCGGCCTGGTGGCAGGGGGGCGTTTTCCTGCTAAAGACCTGTTGCCCTACATTATAGCCCAGGTAGTAGGCGGCATTGCCGCCGGTGGAGTCCTTTTTGTCATCGCCAGCGGAAAAGCGGGATTCGATGTGGCGGCAGGCTTTGCCGCCAACGGCTACGGTCTGCACTCGCCCGGCGGCTACAGCATGACCGCCGCCCTGGTCTGCGAGGTGGTCATGACCCTGATGTTCCTGATCATCATCCTGGG
>JAXDAR010000077.1:0-9178 GCA_034679645.1 Methanothrix sp.
CCAGGGCAGCACAGCTGCGGGTGATGCTGCGCGCGTCCACCACGAAGATGACCGGCATTCGCAGCATCTTGGCGATCTGGGCGGTGGAGCCCAGGTCACCGTCGTATCCCTCGTAAAGACCCCGCACCCCCTCGATCACCGCCACATCCGCCCCCTGAGCGGCATGGGCATAGATCTCCCGGACGGCAGCCTCTTTCATCAGATAGCCATCCAGGTTGCGGCAGCTTCTGCCGGTGATCCAGGTATGATAGCTGGGATCGATGTAGTCCATGGCCACCTTGAAGGGCTGGACCTGCAGATTCCGGCCCCGCAGGGCAGAGAGGAGGCCCGCCACTATGGTCGTCTTCCCGCTGGAGCTTCTGTCCCCTGCTAAGAGGATGCGCGGACAGTCTGCCTTCATTTCCATACCCCTCAAGCCACTCTCTTGCTGCTTTCTCTTGCTTTGTTTCTTCTTCTTTTCCTTTTACTCCTCTGACCCCAGATCGCGGGAGAGCTCCATCAGCCTCTCATCGCTCAATGGCTCTGGAATGCGGGGCTTTGCGCCGGACATGATCTCCCTTGCCAGGGCCCGGTAGACGTCGGCGATCTTCGAGTCGGGCGCGCCCTCGATCACAGTCACCGCCCTCCTCTCGCACTGCTGCACTATCGGCTCCTTGGGAATGAAGGCCACCATCCGGCTGTTCAATTCCCGTGCGAACTGGGCCACTATCTCCCCTTCCCTCTCCCCTGCCGACTCGCGGGAATTGCAGATCACTCCCGCCAGTGGGGTGTTCAACCGCCTCAGGCCTTTACTGATATTGTTTCCTGCATAGAGGGGCATGTACTCGCCGGAGGTTATGATGTAGGCCTGGCTCACCAGCCCTTTCCTGATAGGAGCGGAGAATCCGCCGCAAACGATGTCCCCGGGCACATCATAGAGCACCAGGTCCACCTCCTCCATCGCTTTGGATACCTTGCGCAGAAAATCGATGGCCACAATTATGCCCCGTCCAGCGCATCCCACCCCCGGCTCTGGACCTCCCACCTCAATGCACCTGACTCCCTTGTAGCCCTGGAATACCACATCCTCCTCCTTGATCTCTCCCCCTTTGAGGATCAGGTCCATCATGGTGGGAATTCTCCTGCCCACCAGGGTGATGCTTGAGTCGCTCTTTGGGTCGCATCCCACCACCAAAACCTTGTGGCCTTCCTCGGCGCAGGCGGCGGCGATGTTCGAGGCAGTGCACGACTTGCCGATACCGCCTTTGCCGTATATCGCAACGTGTTTAATAGATGACATCTAACTCCGCTATGCTCGTGGTTAGCCATAGGATATACAGCTTATCCACGCATAGCCATTATCCAGGCATAAATTCATACAGTATCATGTTTTAGTATAGGCTGTTTGGACATCCCTTATCCATATTGATCTGCAAAGAGGTGAATAGATATCGGGAAAATCCACTTTGTGATCACACTGGCCATCATAGTGATTCACCTGGTGCTCCTTTCTCCATGTTTGAGCAAGCAGCAGAGATAAGACGGGTTGCCGCGGATATTGCAGACTCCTCGAACAGGACGGTATTTTCTAGAGATATCACGAACCTGGGAAGGGGGTCAGGCGAGTTCTGGCTCTTTAACTGGACCTGGAATGCCACAACCCTTCGACTCAGCGATGATAACAGCCAGATCATGGATGTAGGGGATAATCTGATACCGGAATTGCTGCGCCTGAATCAGTCCTCTGCGGAAGAGCAGGTAGGTGTATACTTCAACTCTTCAGGTAAGATCGGCAGGATGCTGAACAGCAACTCAATCTTCTATGTATCCAGAAGCGAGTACCAGAAGTTGAAGGTCACCTCGGATTATGATACAATGCTGGCCAATGAAACCCTGTGGAGGCAGTTCATAAAGATTGAGCCCGGAAATAGCACTTTGCGCTTCCAGGACATTGCAGATGGCAGATTGGATCCAAGCAGCATGAATCATACCCTGCAAGGGACGATTGAATCTCTTGAGCCTCATGTAAGAGAGGCAGGAGCCGATCCTGGACGGTATGAACAGAGGGTGAGGATAGAGAATGCCGTAAATGCCATAAAGGCAACGGGTGAGTTCTTCAAAGTTATTCCTGCTCAGATGCGGGAATAGTATTGGCTTGAAAAATCTGTCCCCAGCAAAACCTTGTGGCATTTCACGGCGCAGGGGGCGATTTTCGCAGCCGCGACACGGCGATACCGCTTTTGCCATATATCGCAATGTGTTTAATAGATGACGTCCAAATGCTTGTAGTTGCCACGATATACAGCTTATCAAGGACAGGTTACAAAGAGGTGGGTGAAGATAAGAAAGATCTGTTTTATAGTCACGCTGCTGGCTATAACTATTAATTTATGGCTCCTTTCCGGAGCAATTGCGCAGGACGCAGTAGAGGCGGCGTCGGTTCGAGGTCACCTGGCTGATGGCGATGCCGTCTGGAGGGCAGACGACTTCGGCTGGTTCTACTATGATCTGGATGATGACACCGGAGGAGAAGAACTGCTGATAAAGGATCTGGAGGGAAGAACGGCAAAGAAGGGGAGCATAGTCTACTCCTCCCGTACCTGGTCCAAGCAGTTTGAGTATGCACCCTGGGGAAGCTATGAGGTGGTGGGCCTCTTGGGAAAGCCCTATCTGGCCAGCTATCCGGAGAGCTCTTTTACCGAAGAGGTCAGCTCTCTGGCCAAAGGAGAGCTGCGAGAGATCCTCAGAGATGAGGACAAAGAGTACACCCTGACTTCCAATGATACCCTGCCCCTCGCTCAGGGCTACTCTCTGGTCGCAGCCGGGACCTCAGATAAGAGCGGGGTGGTGAACTTCATCCTCCTGAAGGATGGAAAGGCAGTCTATGGATCTGTGGTAAGCATCGGCGACACCTTCGTTTACAAGGTGAATGACGTCCCAGTGATTCTGGTCCACCTTGCCAACTCCATGGGCAGCGCCGATGGTGGATTTGCCACGTTGGACGGCATCTTCCAGATCAGCGACAGCCCCATCGCCAAGCTCATCGAGGGGGGAATCCTGGGCAACATGAAGCTGGAGGAGCTATCCGAGGATGGGATGGAATTCGGAAATGCCATCGACCTGAACCTCAAGAGAGACACTGAGCTCTACCTTACCCCAAATCTTTTGCTATTTATCCTTGATCAGCCGGATCTGGCCTATTACCCACTGGGCATAATCACCGACTATGGGATCCACGAGATAAGAGGCCCGACATTCAGCGAGGACACCCGAATCCCGGTTAAGATTGGAAGTGAAAGTGTTTTTGCCCAAGCCAGATGGAATGCCACGAACTACAGTGGATTTTACTTTGATCCGGAGGATATGCTGGGAGATGAGACCCTGGTTCTATTCCCGCCAGAGCAGAGGAGGGTATCTCCTCCTCCTGCTGTTAATTCCCAGATTGGATTGAGGTACACCACATTTACTCAGCCCAAGGAATTTGAGTTCAAGCCCTGGGGAAACTATTACGTGATAAATTTCATGGGCATGCAGTGGTTTGCCGGATATGACAGCAGCGTTACGGGCACAAAAGCAGAGAAAAGCCTGCTTGAGCATGATTATCTGGGAAGAGTCCTTTGGGATGCAAAGCTGCAAGGACAGACATTTGCCGGCAACTACTCTCTCCAGGAAGGATATGAGATACGAATTCATGATGTGGGCAATGACAGCATATTTCTCGAGCTTTCAAAAGACGGAGAGCCCATAGAGAGCACCGTGGTCAAGCCCAACTCCACATATGTGTATGAAAAGGATCTGGGAGATGTGGATGACCTGCCGGTGTTGATGGTTCATGTCGATAATGTATTCACCAATGGTACAAAGGGTTTTGCCACCATCGATGCCATCTTCCAAATATCCGATCAGAATCTAATTCAGATTGAGAGAGGGGATGGAATTGGCGAGATGCAAATTGTGGGCCTCTCTGCCGATTCCTTGGTGATGGTCAACGATGAATACATCCACCTCAACCGCGACTCCAGGGTCTATATTGCCCCAGCGATGAGCATCCGGGTGGCAGACAACGATACCTTGCGATACTATCTTTACACCGAGCAATATATTGTTCCGTCTCCCAACGCTCCCTTTGTAAATATTCCAGCCAATATAACCTCGAATACCCCCACAAACATCACAATGATTGAGCAGGCAGCAGAGATCAGGCAGGTTACCGTGGATATTGTGGACTCCTCGAATCGAACTGTCTATTCCAGGGATATCACGAACCTGGGCCGGGGGTCGGGAGAGTTATGGCTCTTCAACTGGATCTGGAATGCCACAATTCTTCAGCTAAGCGATGACAACAGTCAGATCATGGATGTGGGGGATAATCTGGTACCAGCATTGCTGCGTTTGAATCAGTCCTCTCCGGAAGAGCAGGTGGGGGTGTACTTCAACTCCACAGGCAGGATCGGCAGGATACTGAGCAGCAACTCAATCTATTATGTATCCAGAAGCGAGTACCAGAAGTTGAAGGTCACTTCTGATTATGATACCATGCTGGCCAATGATACTCTCAGGAGACAGTTCATTAAGATTGAACCGGGAATCAGCACTCTGCGCTTCCAGGGCATTGCAGACGGCAGACTGGATCCAAGCAACGTGAATCATACCCTGAAAGGGACGATTGCCTCTCTTGATCCTTATGTAACAGAGGTGGGTGCCAGGCCGGGCCGGTATGAGCTCAGGGCCAGGATAGAGAACGCCGTAAATGCCATCCAGGTGACAGGCGAGTATTTCAATGTCACTCGTGCCCCTATACGCGGCATTTATCTGGGCTCAGCAGAGACTTCGGCAGGTGAGACGGTCTCCATTCCAGTGGAAGTTCCTTCTTCTGGAATGGAGAGATGGATCGATTTGACATATAATTCTGCCAATGCTGAGGATCTCAGCATATCCGGCAATTGCAGTCCCTCCTGGGAGCTGGGGGTGGAAGAAGGAAGGATGAAGATACTCTTCCCTGCCAACTGCAGTCAGGCGGAATTGAGCTTCAGAGCGATTAAGTCAAATTCGACCATTGACATAAATGTCACCGAATGGAGTGGATTTGAGCCGGAGGATATCACCAATGGCTCCATCATCGTCCTTCCCGGAGATAGTGCGGCAGAAAAAGCAAAGAAGAGCAACGGCCCCGGGTATGCCGCATCCCTTCTCGCCATAGCCTTTGCCCTCTATGCGAGGCGCAGAGGCTAGGCGGGGGGTGGGGCCTCCCCGGTTTATCTTTTTTTGTTTCCTTTTTATTTTATATTCAAGAGTCTTTCAAGGCCCTCTTAATCGCCCTGCCCAGAGCAATGCCCATGGCCTCGATCTTGCTGGCATCATCTCCACCGTCAGCCCTGATTATGAGTGTGAATCCTCCGTTATAGGCCAGGGCGCGCAGGAAGTGGCCGAAGTTCTCTAGAGTCATACCGCCAGAGCTTTCACTCTTGAAGCTGAACTCTCCCCGGTATCCGGGCTCGCCGAACCGCACTGCTGCCACGGCCAGAGCCTGGCCCGAGGGCACAGTTGAACTTCCAATGCCGCTTTTTATCGCCTGTGCGATTGTCTTTCCAAGAGTGATTCCCGTATCTTCAATGGTGTGGTGGTCACCGGTTTCCAGATCTCCTTTAGCCCTGACCTTCAGATCGAAAGAGGCCCCTTTTCCCATATTGGTCAGGATCATATCCAAGAGGGCAATTCCCGTATTGATATCGATTTGCCTTGAGCCCTCCGTCTCCAGGGCCACGTCGATGCATGTCTCTTTTGTCTCTCTCCGGCTCGATTTCAGCATGATACGCCTCTTTCATCTTGAAACCTTTAAGCTCATCGATTGATGGCCATTCCCACCAGGTCCACCAGGTCTATCACCCTCTCTCCTCCTCCCCCGTCTCTCAGATTCCTGATGCATAGCGGGCAGGAGGTGACGATGTAATCCACATCATCCGGCACATCCGCAAGCCTTCTTTTCGCCATCTGCAGGGATAGATCCTTATATCCCGCCCGCACCCCGCCCCCTCCACCGCAGCAGCGGGCTGCTTTGCTGGAGGTCTTCATCTCCACCAGGCGGCAGATGGAACTTATAATCCGGCGCGGCTGCTCATAGACCTTATTGTGCCTTCCCAGGTGGCAGGGATCGTGATAGGTTACGGTGATATCCAGTGGCTTTAAATCGATCTCAGGTAGGTGCTCCGCCAGAAACTCCGGCACGCTAAGCACCTGAAACCGATTGCCGTAGCTGTTCTTCAGAGTGGTATAGCAGCCTGCACAGCCGGTGATCACCGTCCTGGCCCCTATCCTCTTTATCTGCCTGGAGTTCTCATCAATAACCTTCCGGGCATCAAAGCCGGTGCGCAGGAGGGGCGAGCCGCAGCAATGTTCATTGGGCAGCAGGGTGGCTCCAAACCGGCTCAGGATGGAGAACGTATTTCTGGCCGTCTCACCATAACGGTAGGAGTTCATGCAGCCCACGAAGTAGACGTAATCCGCCTTTTCCCGGATCAGGCTCCGATCAGAAAGCCAGGAGAGCCGGTCGCTCTTTTCGCCGAAGGTGTTGCCGCTATCCAGGATCTTCCGCTCAAGATCATCCAGTTCATGAGAGGTCATTCCCCAATAGACAAGCATTCTTCTTGCTTCCTCGATGATATCCGGAGGAGAGACGCCCGCCGGGCAGTTCTCAGTGCACAGACCGCAGGTGGTGCAGGTGTTCAGGCTGTCCTTTACCCCCTGATCCGCCTCCAGCCGGCCGGAGCAGAGCTCCTTGATGATCATGATGCGCCCTCTGGTGTTGGCCGACTCCCAGCCGGACTCCTCAAAGACAGGACAGCTGCTTCGACACGATCCGCAACGCACGCACTGGTTGACCGCACCCAGATCGATATCTTTGGGATTGGCATCTTTTGTACGGAGATCTATCTCATCCATATCCCAATCACAGCCCCATCTTGCCGGGATTGAGTATTCCCCTGGGGTCGAGGGCCTTCTTGACCGCTCGCATCACATATACCGCCTCGTCTCCCACCTGCTCGTTCAAATACTCCGCCCGGGCCAGGCCGATGCCGTGCTCGGAGCTGACTGTTCCCCCCAGGCCCAGGGCGGCACGGTGAATACGGTCGGCAGCCATCCTGAGCCGGTCCCACTGCTCCGGATCATTGACATCGATGAAAAGAGCAACATGCAGGTTTCCGTCTCCTATATGGCCGTACTTCATCGCCGGTATGCCAAGGCCCGTCGTGATCTGCTGCACCTTCTTTATCAGGGCGGGAATCTGTTTTATAGGAACTCCCACATCCTCGCCCACATAGATCCTGGTCTTATTGGGATCGAGGCGGGAGATTGCCGCTCCCACCAGCCTCCTTGCCCCCCAGATGGGCTCCATCTTTTCGCCCTGGGCCCCTTTTATAGTGATGGCCATAGGCCGGCAGACCTCCTCGATCTGCGCTGCTGCCTCCTCGGTCGAAGCCTCTGTCCCGTCCACCTCGAAGAGTATCACATCTCCGTTGTCGGGCAGGGCAATATCCGGATCGACAAGCCTCAGGACCTTCAGAGTGGTCCGGTCCAGTATCTCGCAGGCGGAGGGGATTATCCCCTGGGAGAAAACTGCTATCACCGCCGCTCCGGCAACCTCTGCACTATGAAAGCTGGCAAGAACAAGCCTCCTCGCTTTGGGCAGAGGGGCAACCTTCAGTCCCGCTCGGGTGATGATGCCAAGGGTTCCCTCCGCGCCGACAAACAGCCGGGTGAGGTCGTATCCGGCTGCCGATTTGAGGTTTCGGGAGCCGGTCCGAATCACCCTGCCGTCCGCTGCTACCACCTCCAAATCCAGAACATAGTTTCTGGTGGTGCCATACTTGACCGAGCGCATGCCGCTGCTATTGTAAGAGATCATTCCCCCGACGGTGCAAAAGGCGCTGCTTCCCGGATCCGGGGGAAAGAAGAATCCGTGCGGCTTGAGGGCTCGATTGAGGATATCGGGCACCAACCCCGGCTCCACAATGACCTGCAGGTTCTCCAGATCCATTTCCAGAATGCGGTTCATCCCGGACATATCCAGGACCACACCCCCGGAAACCGGCGACGCCCCTCCGGCAAGCCCGCTTCCCGCACCCCGGGCGGTGACGGGCACATCCCTCTCATTGCACAGCATCAAAATTCGTGAGACTTCGGCGGTATTCGCCGGCCGGACCACGAAATCGGGATATCCTGAAACCTGAGAGGCATCGGCAGAGTAGCAGCACCTCTCCGCCTGCGAAGCTGATACCCTGTTTCCTGCTATTTCCCGGAGGCTTTCCAGCATGGTCAAAATGTATTCCTCACCATAACAGGTATCCGAAATACCTGGCCGCATAGACCAGGCCCACCAGGATCACCAGCAGGCCGAAGACCTTGCTGGTCCACTCTCCCACCGATACATACTTCTCTCCGATCCTGCCGCCCACCATTCTGGAGAATGTGGTGATGGGGATGATGGGCACTCCGTGGCCGATGCCAAAGAAAAAGAGCATCGTCCCGCCGACCAGGGGGGCGACGTCCTGGCTTGCCAGCCAGATCAGGACCGGCATCACCATGGAAAGGGCGCAGGGAGCCCATCCCAGGGCGAAGAAGATCCCCAGGGTGAAGGCACCGATGAATGCTGAATAGCGGAAGAGGTTGAGAGAAAACTCCACTGCCTTCTGCAGCAGGCTCTTTCTCTCGTTCATAGATTTTTCCGGGCCCTCTGCGGAAGAATCAGCTCGGGAGCGAGAAAGTCGGCTAAGGGGCAAAAGGGATGTGACCGGCTCGATGATCTCCCCCAGGGGCTTGAAGCTGCTCAATCCCAGGAGGATCATGATGCCGCCGGCCAAAAGGTCGAAGATCTTCGAGTCCCGGAAGAAGACACCCACCTGAGAAATGAACAGGCCGAGGACGAAGAAGACCACCGCCATGCCGAAGGTGAAGGCGATCCCGATCATGAAGCCCTCTTTTGAGGTGGAGGCGCTGGTGCGCAGGTACTCCTCCTTTCTGCGCACGGTCATGACGTAAGAGAATACAGCGATCATCAGGGCGATGGAGCAGGGGGCAAGAGAGGTGAAGATGCCTAAAAGAAACATGCCAAAGGCGGTGACATCCTTTCTGGAGACCTCCTTCTCCAGCCCGGTCCAGAAGACGGATAGAATACCTTCCTCATGTGCCGGATCGGCTGCCC
>JAXDAR010000078.1:0-6747 GCA_034679645.1 Methanothrix sp.
AAGAATTCATGATACTCTTGAAGGAGTGATTAATTATGGAATATACTATTTTGATCCATCAGGCGGAAGAGGGTGGCTTCTGGTCTAAAGTTCCCGCTCTTCCTGGATGCTACTCTCAAGGAGAAACAATAGATGAAACCCTGCAAAATACCAAGGAAGCCATCGAATCCCCCCTGATAGCCCTGAAGGAAGATCTCGTGGCGGCCCCAATCGAGGAGAGTCTATTCATAGGAAAGGTTAGAGTGAAAGTCCCTGGCCTGTGATATTGCCCTGATATCAGCAAATGAATCCAGCTCATTACAGTGCCTAAAGGATTTATTTCTTGAGGGCATGCAGGCCCGACTCGCGGGGTGGAAAACCATGAAAACCAGAGCGCGAGAGGCCCGCAAACCTTTTGTGTGGAGGCGCTTCTACCTCCCCTTAATGTGCCTGATCTCCACCGCCACTCCTCTCCTTGATGCCACCATCTCCCAGCCGGACATCTTCGCCCGGCCAATCCCAAAGGCCTGCTCGCCCACCACGATTACCTCATCTCCCGGCCGGATCTCCTCGTCTGCATCCACCACCCCCGGAGCGAGCAGGGAGCCCCTGGGCAGGAAGTCTCCAATGGTCACAGTGTATCTGCCCAGCGGCTCCAGGCGCTTTGCCCCCGCCATGGACAACGCCATGTTGCCATTTATGGTCCAGCTGGCCAGCGGCCTCTTGTTCTCATCCTGAATCTCCCTGCCCCTCACCACTATCTTTCCTGCCAGCAGAGCATCGCCTGCACCCTGGCCGAAATAAAAGTCAGCATGGGCCTGGTAACGCAGCAGCCTCAGGTCCGGCAGGCGTGCTGCGCCGTGGCAGGCCTCTTTTACTGCTTCGCTGAGGCGGGCCAGGGCGGGAGCATTGGTCCCTCCGCCGGTATAGATGGCATCAATACCAGACTCTTTAACTGCCTCTTCCAGCTCTCCATCCAGGTGGGCGACTATTCTCGTATACCTGTTCTTCTTGAGGTAGGCCTCCAGGCACCCGGCCAGCCAGGCTCTCTCCTCTCGGTCCCAGCGGCCGGTGACGGGCACATCGTAGCTGGCAGCAGGATAGGCCTCCTCCAGCTCTCGGGGAACGAGGGCCAGGGGCGAGGTCAGTATAAGTTCATGCAGATACCGCCTGGCGGAGCCCACGGCCTCGGCGAAGAGGCGGTGAGAGCGGGAGGTGGAGTAGGGCTTGCGGGCGGAGCAGGGAAGGAGCAGCAGTACATCGCTTTGCGGAGCTTGATATCTCTCTAAAACCCTTTCTGCAAAGCGGGTGACCTCCACCCTCTGCAATGACTCGGCGCAATTGGCATAAAATGTGCTGCGGCGGCTTGTGGGCGTCCTCATCTCCAGATACCGGTGCTCCCCGTCCAGCAGCCGCAGGGCAGCGGTCTGGTCGGGGG
This sequence comes from Methanothrix sp., assembly GCA_034679645.1. GTDB lineage: Archaea > Halobacteriota > Methanosarcinia > Methanotrichales > Methanotrichaceae > Methanothrix. The sequence continues at coordinate 1,418 of JAXDAR010000078.1, forward strand.
TCACCCTCACCTGACGCTCGACGTACTCCCGGATGGTCTGGGAGCGGACCGCTTCTCTTGTCGCCAGCAGCTCCTCATGGAGCTTTTGGAGGTTATGGGCGACGAGCAGATTTGTCTCCTGGCCAGCCTCCTTCTCGGTCATCTTCTGACAGTGGGGACAGAGGCAGAAGAGCTCATCTCTTCCCTCCAGCTCTTTTGCAGTCCAGACTCCGTCCCGGGTATGGTAGCGACCCAGGAGGCCGTCCGAAATCATCCTGGTGCCATCGATAAGGTCGATTCCCAGATAGACCAGGAGGGCCAGATTGGCGGGCGTGGCTAAAGCAGGTGCATAAAGAGCACTGTCTGGAGCAGTCTTATCTCTGACGCTGATTATCGCCTTCACCAGGTCTCTGGGGTTCTTGAGGCTTCCAGCGTTGCCCATCAGATAGACATCCGCATCCTGGTGCGCCTTCTCACTAAAGGGATGGATGAGGACGCCCTTGGGGCCATCTAAATCCAGAGCGGGCAGTTCCAGGGCCGGCTCAGAGTGCAATGCTGCGGGAACGTAAGGCAAGATGGCCAGCTTCTTTTTGTCCTTCAGCTCCTTCAGACTCTCCTGAGCAGCAATAGCCTCATCCAGGGAGTCATAGCTGTAGACGCTACCTGCGGAGAGGTAGTCCTCGGGGGTGATAATGCCGGGAGTGCTGATCTGCCTGTTTAGCAGCAGCCTTCCCATCCGGGCCGGGCCGTCGCGGCGGAGGACCTCGAAGTATTTGGTCATGGCATATGCACCTTGAGCATTTGCTCCAATCGTTCTTCAAGATTGATCTTCAGCCGGAAGGTGAACCGGGCCTCTGGATTTGTCTCGATCAGCTTTCTTGTGATCTTTACCGCTTGATCTATTGCCGCTTCATCCGCCTCCGCCGGGACTTCGGCGTTGAACGGATATGTCTCCGCCAGCTCCCGCGGATAGGGGCCGAATGGCGGCTTGAAGTTCAGGACGTGATCATAACCGCTCTGGTTCGCGTTCGGATCATCGGTGATCAGAACATCGCCATCGAGGATGATCCGGTCGATCCTTTTGGCATGGCGGATGACCTCCGGCCGGCTGGCAGATTCGGGGCTCAGGTAAAAGAAGGTGGACTTGCTGGCCGAGTCCAGGCCCTCCAGCCATTCTCCGTATGATGCCAGCCTTTTCAGACCGTCCAGCATGCGGGGATGAGAGCGGCAGCGCGTCTCCAGGAGGTCCCAGAGTGAACCCTCGCGAATGCTCTGCCGGACGAGCTTGATCTCCTGCAGGGAGACGTAAAGATTGTGGCGGGCCAGCTCCCTCGCCCTCTGGGGGCTATCCATCAGCTCCTGCTGGGTATATTTCTGGCAGACGGGACAGGAGCAGGGGAGATACTTCATCTCCTCAAGCTTCCTCGTTCCCTGCACGGTCAGATAGCGCCCCTCTCGGGCATAGAGAGCATAGGCCGCGGAATCGAAGAGGTCGCAGCCCATAGCAGCGGCCAGGGCAAAGATCATGGGGTGCCCCGCTCCGAAGAGGTGGACTGGCACCCCTGAGCCTAAGCCCTTCTTGGCAGAGACAACCACGTCCACCAGGTCCCTGAACCGATAGGCCTCCATCAGAGGCACCACTCCTCCCACAGGATAGACATCAAATCCCAGCTCTCGGGCAAACCTCCCTGCCCTCTCCCGGAGGTCTGGATAGGTAGAGCCCTGAACCGGTCCGGCCAGCAGGGCTCCCCTCTCCAGAGCCGCTGCCTCTTGCAATCGTTCTTGCGTGGTATTCAGCTCCAACTCCGCCCTCTCCCTGGAGACGTCAGGGGGTGTGGGTATGTCCAGGGGCACAGATATATCCGATTTTATGGCGGACTGAAAATCAAGGATCTCTAAAGGTAGGACGTCGATATCGCCATACACTGAGAGCTGAAAGGCCCCCGAGTCGGTCATTATCGGCCCGGCAAAGCGCAAAAGATCGTGCAGGCCCTGCTCTAATGCTTTGATTCTCAATTCCGGATCCTGGTTTATTATGTAGCTGTTAGTGATAATCATCTCCGCACCCATAAGGGCCAGCTCCTCCGGAGGGATGAGGGGAAGATGGGGATTGACCACCGGCATCAGAAGAGGAGTCTCAACGCTGCCATGAGGAGTAGAAAGCCGGCCGATCCTTCCGGCCAGATCTTTATGCAGTATCTCGAAGCGATCCGGCATATCCGTCCCCACGCCGATAAGGAATAAATAGGTTGGGTAGAGATCAGCGGGAGATAGGAAACTGAATAAAACAGGATGGATTAATATGAAAAATATAACTGCTTTGATTGCGCTGATCAGCTTGATGGGTTTAGCTGGTGCCCAGGGCAGCGGCTCACTGGGTGAGGGCTACAGCTCCAGCCAAACCGCTTTCTTCAATGAACCGATCACATCGACATTTGACCCCATTGTGCAGACTTACTGGAGCAAGTATGTCGCCAGCGAGCAGAACCAAAGTGGCGCCAATCTGACAACTGACATGGGCATGTGGATGAATAATTTCCCTATGCTGTTCAGCACCCCTCTGGATCTCAGATCCACCAGCTTCAAGAGCAATGTAACCACTCAGGGCCTCAGCGAAAAGGATAAGAAAAGCCAGGCTCTGAAGACGGAGGTATACCGGGAATTGGGCTTGAATGAGGCTTCCTCAAACGGAGGAGAGGGTGGCGTCCTGGACACCAGCAGTGGAACTGGCATACCTGCAGTTGATTCCAAAGAGAAGGTGGTCGCTCAAAGTGTGATGTCCTTCTTCAACGTCTGAACCAAAGAAGCAATAAATAAAAAAGGATACAAAAATAGTTAAAACAGGAAAAGCTCTGCTTATTCCTGCACAACTAATTTCCTTTTCTTGATTTAACCGTATATGGCAGTAGCCCGCCAGCCAGGAGAATCATCCTCTGGCGCTCTGAGAGGTTCATATTTAGGACCAGTTCTTGTTCCTCTCCATTCTTCCCTTTCTTTTCCTCTATCCCCTCTTTCCCGAAGCCTCCTGCATAGGCGAGCACACTCTCTTCTCCCCTCTCCAGGGAGCTGCGAATTCCAGGGATTCTGATTTTTGTTTTTTCTGGAAGCTTTTCCCAGTCCGACTCCTTCTTAAAGGTGAAGGGCACTATGCCGAAGTTCACCAGGTTAGCGGCATGTATCCTCTCTATGGACCTGGCGATCACACCCTTCACACCCAGGTACATGGGGCACATGGCGGCATGCTCCCGGGAGGAGCCTTGGCCGTAGCTTTGGCCGGCGACGATCAGGTTATGGAAGCCCTGATCCCGCAGAGAGGACGCCCGGGTGAAGAAGTCCCTGTCCAGGGGCTCGAATACGAACTCTGCATATTTGGGGACATTGGAGCGATACTTGAGCCGGGATCCGGCGGGCATGATGTGGTCGGTAGTCACCAGATCACCCACTCTTATGGCCACAAATCCCCTGATATCCTCTGGAAGGGGTTGGTTGGCAGGGGGCTGGCCGATATTCGGGCCCCGGCAGATGGTCGTTTTTGCCCTCTGTTCTGCCGCTGCCGGCGGAATGATCATCCGGTCATCGATATCGAAATGGTCGGGCATCTGGATCGACGGGAACTCCATATCCAGCTCTCTGGGATCGGTCAGCCTGCCGGTGAGAGCAGCAGCCGCGGCGACCACCGGGCTGGTCAGATAGACATTGGCGTCGGAGGTTCCCGATCTCCCCTGGAAGTTTCGGTTGCTGGTTCGAACGGAGATGGAGTTGCTGCAGGGGGACATGCTGTTGCCGATACAAAATCCGCATGAGGACTCCAGTATTCTCGCTCCGAAGGCGATCAGGTCGCTCAGGGCACCGTTTCGGGCTATGGCGCTCAGGACCTGTCGCGATCCCGGAGCGATTCCCAAAGAGACACCTTCGGGAAGCTTCCTTCCCTTCACCATTCTGGCTACAGTCATTAAATCCACATAAGAGGAGTTGGTGCAGGAGCCTATCATCACCTGGTCTACCGGAAGGTCCAGATCCCTGACCCGAACTATATTCCCCGGGCTGTGGGGAGCAGCTGCCAGGGGCTCGATATCCGCCAGGTCTATCTCCAGGCAGCGGTCGTAGAGAGCGTCTTTGTCTGCAGCCAGTGGCTGCCACTGATTCTCTCTCTCCTGGGCTTCCAGGAACCTCCCGGTCTGCAGGTCGCTGGGGAATATGGATGTGGTCACTCCGGTCTCCGCGCCCATATTGGTGATGGTCGCCCTCTCCGGCACCGTAAGGCCAGCTATTCCCTCCCCGGTATACTCGGATACGAATCCCACGTTTCCCTTTGTGCTCAGGATCTGCAGCACTTTCAGGGCCACGTCCTTGGCCGTGGACCAGGGCAAAAGATTGCCTGTGAGGTGAACATCGATCACCTTGGGGGCGGTGAGGTAGTATGCCCCACCACCCATGGCCACGGCTACGTCCAGCCCGCCCGCACCCATGGCCAGGGAGCCCACTCCACCAGCCGTCGGGGTGTGGCTGTCCGAGCCCAGGAGGGTCTTTCCCGGGCGGGCGAATCTCTCCAGGTGCACCTGGTGGCAGATGCCGTTTCCTGGGCGGGAGAAGTATATGCCGTACCTCTTCGCGATGGACTCCAGGTAGGCATGGTCATCGGCGTTCTCGAATCCCACCTGGATGGTATTGTGATCGACATAGCTGACGGAAAGCTCTGTGGCGATATCAGATAGCCCCATGGACTCGAATTGGAGGTAGGCCATGGTGCCTGTGGCATCCTGGGTGAGGGTCTGATCTATCTTTATGCCGATCTCTTTGCCCGGCTCGTAGGAGCCATCCGCGACGTGCTCTCGCAGGATCTTCTCAGTCAAGGTGTAACCCATAAAAGACCTCCAGTAGATGCATCAATCAGCAGTTGTCGACGATGATGATATTAATACTCGACGATGGGGCTATGGAGATGGAGCTATGAAGGTTGGGCTATTGAAGCAAAAAGGTTAAATACCACTGAGTTATTGGATGGGTTCGGCCCGCCTGAAAGGGCAGGGTGACAGGTCCTATAGATATCGATTATGGGGCCAAAGAATACGAGTTCGGCCTGAATCTGTCGCTGCGATTTTCTCCGTCTCAAAATCTGAGGGTCGGGGGAAAAGGTTAAATACTGCAGACGACTACCTTAATGGGCCGCACAGGCATCGCATCCAAAAGGCTGCGACCCTGAATAGATGATGGGTCGAATTCCATGATGCGATATAATGGAACACGTGGAGACACGAGTTTTTTCGTGTCTGACAATGGTCTTGGCGACTCAGCCAATTCCGATTGGTTCGGAATATAACGAATACTTCCTAGAGAATTCTGGTTGATCC
>JAXDAR010000079.1:0-3920 GCA_034679645.1 Methanothrix sp.
TCCCTCTGAACTCGTCTCTTTTTTTCAACCTCCTTATTTCAGCCATATTTCAGAGCGCAAGGCAGAAATTCCCGCCGCACAGGGAACAAAGCGGTGTATTTCGATGAATCTGGAAGAGATGGCCGGCATATTGAAGTCCTCTTTGGGCTTGAACGACAATGTGGTTGGGGTCAGGCTGTTTAAAAACGAGTCTGAGATACCTAAAGAGCTGGGGCCGATGGACAAGCCCATCCATTACTGCTCCATGGTCCAGGGAGCAAGAAGGGAAGGAAAGAGCTTCCTTGCCCGGCCTGACCAGCACGCCTGCAAGGGCGGAGCCTCGGGATTGGGCCTGGTCGCCTGCCCGGAGAACATAGCCACAGGCGCCCTATATTTCGATAAGCTGCATAAGTGCGAGACTGCAGATGTGGGAGTCAACATCGCCACAAGCATGCCCCGCATTCTTCCCGGGACAACCATAGCCACCTATGTGGCTCCTCTGGATAAGATGACCATGAACCCGGATGTGGTTATATTCGTGGGCAAGCCCCTCGCTGCTCGCAGGATTGTGCAGGCGGTCATGTTCAAGGAAGGAGGGCGGGCCAATTTCAGCACGGCGGGAATCCAGTCCTTTTGCGTGGATGCCACCACCTCGCCCTACCTCAAGGGAGAGGTCAATGTCTCCCTGGGATGCGATGGCGGCGCCAGGAACTCCGGACTGGAGGACGACTATGTGGTGGTGGGAATTCCCTTTTCCATGATGGAGGATATCTGCACCGTTCTCAAGGATCATTATGTGGGCTGGGATAAGTTCATGAGAGGATGAAAGCGGCTCCGATCAGAGGGGCAGTCTATTCTGACCCACCTGGCAACATTTTTCGGCAGAGATAGGGCAGCATCAATCTTTTTTGGCAGGAAAAAATGCTTCGGATCATCGATTCTTGGATGGTTTTCAGGTTTACAGTTCCTGAGTCTCGATAAATCACGATTGATGAATTTTTGACGATCATCGCTCCGCCCGGCAGGCCAGGAGGCAGGCACCCATGTCTTTAAGCGAGGCTGTGATCAGGTCTCCGGAAGCTGCGGCGCTGGGATGGAAAAGGGGGAACAGGTCATGGAAAAAGGTGCTCTTGGGGCGACAAATGCGAAGTGGTTGAAAGGCTTTCGCAATCGTCGCCTGATCGTTTGCATGTTTCTGGTCCAACAACTTGTCATTGAGCTGATTGTAATCGATAAGTTTATCGATTATGGACCGACGAGTTCTGCCAAAATCTTTTCTTTATTGGAATCATATTCCTCCTGGCTGATCAGCCCCTCGTCCAGTAAATTCTTAAGGGTCTTGAGCCGCTGGACCGGATCGCCCCCCGCATCTGCTGGTAGAGATGGACTCTGGGAGAGATCATCCTCCCTGCCTGTCTCCTCCTGATCTATCAAGCCGCCATCCTGGGCCGCTTCACCCGCTTGATCATCGTTCAGCTCTTTTTCGGCTTTTAGACGCTGAATGGGATCGCTCTCTTCGCTGATCGGCTGTGGTTTGTCGGAATAGTCTTCCCGCTCATCCAGCTCTTCGATCTCGTGGGCAGGCGTGGATGCATTAAAAGAGCCTATAATCTGGCTTATGTCGCCTGCAAACTGATCGTAACTGCTATCTGGCGCACTGTATGTGAAAATGACGGCATACTCTCCGCTCAGGGTCCAGGCCTTCAGGACTCTGAATGGCTCCTCTTCGCCCTCCAGTGCATATGCTATAGCGCGGCCCGGCTGCCCACCTATATCGATATCGGCCTCGGTCTCTATCTCCAGATCGGGGCGGTTTGACTTGAGAGCTGTCTGCACCGCCTGGCCGTACTGATCTAAAGTGACCTCCTGGCCGGAAGGCAGAGCCTCGATCTGGACCAGCAGATATATGACGGGATTGTCCATGTCCTCGCCAGGCGCCAGGAAGCCGGCCACGACCCCCTCATCATTGGCATCAGGCTCTATCCCGGTCCAGTCTGCTGGATAGGATAGCTGGAAGCCGTACTGAGCATTTTCGTAGAGCCGCATCTCCTCCAGGTCGGACAGGCTGAGCGCTCCAGTGGTATCCACCGGCTCGCTCTGTATTGCTCCGCCGCCATCCTGCTCCGCTTCGTCAAGATCGTATGCCATGCCGGGCAGCATCAGGGATAGCGCCGCCAATAGGATTAAGGCTATCTTTTTTCCGCTCATCAGAGACCATCTCCTTAATTTATTCCATCTCCTATCGAAGTTTGATAACAATATAGCCAATTTGCCGGATTGGTGTCAGCAAATCATTCCACCAGCTGCAGCTCATCTTTCTGGCCGGTGGCCGTTCCAGTATAGCTCTCGGTGACCGTCTGAACCACCCTGCCGCGGGCATCGTAGGCCGTTGTGAGCTTGTAGTTGACATTGTTTGTCTGCTGCATCACCAGGCCATCCGGGCCGCTGCTCAGGATGCTCACCACCATTCCCGTGTCCGGGTCGCTGTCTACCGTTCCTTCCGGCAGGGACAGAGCCTCCTCAGGCACCCAGATGCCCATGAGCTGGGAGAGGCCGGAGACCAGGGGGACATAGGGCGGCGGGACCGCCTCCTGGGTATGAGTCTGCTGTCTGCCCTCGACAAACCGGTCATGGGCGGCCTGTATATCGATCTGCACGCTGAGGGGGCTCACCGTGGGGGCCACATCGGGCAGCTGGGGCAGCCAGAAGGAATGCTGGCCCTGGAAGTAGAGAGAGCTTCCCGGCGCAGCCCAGGATGGAAGGCTGTCGCCATCATTCCAGGGGATTGCCACCTGGCGCAGGTTTTTCAGTTTCATGATGGCGTTCTGGCCCCGGGTGATCATGCCTCCCTCCTCCGTGGGCAGGTTGGAGGTGTAGTCTGCGGTGTGATGGAGGAGCATGCCCGTATCCAGGTCGTAGATCATGCCCAGGGTTATGCCCTGAGACCGGGAGTAGAACCGGATCACATCGTACTCCTGGCCATCCAGGTCGTACTTTCCCCGATCCACATTCAGATCTTCTCCCGCTCTATCCGGTATGGCGGCGAGGACAGCGGGATTGCACCAGAAGTCGCCGCAGCCGGCTGGATTTACCGCGCCGTAGAAGTTGACCTTCTTCATGGCTCCTGTAGTCGCATCGGGGGCATAGGACACAGTCCAGGTGGCGGCCTGGCCGTCCTCCAGGGCCACAACGTCGATCTGCACCAGTCCTGCCCCATAGTCGCCGCTGGAATAGGCCACATCTCCTCTGCCGGTAACCACCTCCGGCGAGCCGGCCACCATCTCATATGTGGCCCGCAGACCCTCGCCGATGAGAGCAGGCGCGGGGGCCTGGGCCAGCTCGGGGTATCTTATGGTCAGGGGACTGTTCATGCCGCTGGGAAGGGTCATCCTGGCAGCATCAGAGGCCAGGGTGAGGGGACAGGCCAGCAGGAATAGTAGTGCTATCAATATTGCCATCTGCCTCATCGAAGATCAGCTCCAATCCACCGGGCCCTCCCTTCTCCTGCCAGAGCCTCACCGGGGCAGGCAGGAGGTCAGAATTATCATTATTATTGCGCTGTGAAGAGCATTCTTTCCTTAAAAAGGTGTGGGCCAGGAGGCCATCTTGGTTTATGCTAAACCGTTCTTGGAGTTTCAATCCACCCTTAGATACAATGGCTCTTCGCTATTTCGTATGGTAACCTAATGATATCGATTCTCAATTCCTGATACAAAGCCTCGCAAGGAGTTTGGATTAAGGGGAAATTGGTATTGATTCCATCATAAACGGCGGTATCTAGGAAATTTGACGATAATTATGATCAGGACTCAGGATTCAAGCCCACCAACACAACGAGGAGCCGGAAAATAAGGCTTGGATCTTGGATCGCGCAGGTTTTGCTGAAGAAATTCAATGACATATATGTGGCTTATGAAAGCTGGACAATTGACGTATAATAT
>JAXDAR010000080.1:0-3346 GCA_034679645.1 Methanothrix sp.
CGGCACTGGTGCTCATAGCCGTGGTGCTGGGGACCAATATGCTGGCCATAGTGGTGCGAAACCACTACCGTAAGAAGATATCCTGGTGATAACGCAAGAACGAGAATTGAGATCACCACTGATCGGGATATATGGGAGCAGGCTGGACGAGCCTGAGATTATGGCTATCTCCGCTTATGACATGGCTTGTGAAAAAGAAGACTCCGGAGCCGAACAAAAAATAAGGGGAATAGACAGCCTTGCCAGGCTGCCCATACCCAGAGGTCAGTCGTTAGCCACCGTCATAACTACTTTCTCCAGGTCTCCGTTGTACTCGAACGGGCTCTGGTAATCATCGCTTACCGGGGTCTGTGGATCTTTTCCAACCTCCAATCCTTCCTCAAATGAGTAGCGTCCTGGCACGGTGTAGGTAATATCCACACTCCCTACCTCTTTGCGGTCGATGAAGAGAGTGCCCTCGCCCGTCCACCTGCCGGTCTTCTCGAACTCGAAGCCCAGTGTGGCCTTTCCTTCCGGAACCTCATCTTGCGAAGTAACGACAAAATGCTTCATGCCGAAGAGGTTGTAGTCAAAGCTCAAATGCTTGTCCTTGACGTAAAGGGAAAGCCCTGCAAACCGGCCACCAATGGAGAAGAGAACGCCTTCATTGCCCTCCGCCGAGGTGTTCACATATGCAGTCAAGGTGTAGGAGCTGTTGCGCGTATCTGGAATAGCTGGCTCCATGATCTTCTCCACTCCGGGCAGATAGGTGAAGGTCGATATTCCCCTCTCCTGGAGAGCGGCGTACCTGGTGTGGGCACGGTCATCCAAGGGCAGCACATTATGCTTGCTGGCCTCGGCCCACCAGCGATCTTGCATCTCTTCCAGCTTGGCAGGGTATTGAGCCGCCAGGTCATGAGCCTCAGAGACATCATTGCTGAGATCGTAAAGCTCCCAGGTATCGTTTTGGAAGTCAGGGCCTGCGTCCAGGTGGTGGAAGGCCACCGCTTTCCAGCCGTTGTACCATAATGCGCGGGTTCCCATCATCTCAAAGTACTGGACCTTCTTATGGGTTGGCTCTGTGGCATTGGCGAAGGTATAAGCCAGGCTAATTCCCTCCACAGGCATCTGGGTGACCCCGTTATAAACCTCAGGAGCATCGAAGTTCAAAACGTCCAAGACAGTCGGGACGATATCGATGGCATGGCAGAACTGCGACCGCAAACCTCCTTCGTCCTTGATGCCATCCGGCCAGTATATGATCATGGGATCGTGGGTTCCCCCTTCATGGCTGGTCCATTTGTAGAGCTTGTTAGGAGTATTGTCGGCCATGGCCCATCCCAGAGGATAGGTTGGGTAGGACAATGGCCCTCCGATCTCATCGATCTTGGAGAGCATAGTGCTCATGTTTGTGATATTTGGAAGGGGCAGGAAGTTGTCCTGGAATCCGGACGAGTCTCCTCCTTCAGATATCGTATTTGCCCACATGACCATATTGGTCCAGCCGTTAGCATCACCCTCAGGAGATGCGCCGTTATCCGATATCACCACGATCATGGTGTTATTGAGCTGGCCGCTCTCTTCCAAATAATCCAGGAATCTTCCGATCTGCTCATCGGTGTAATCGATGTACGCGGCGTGAACCTCGGCAAACCTGGCATAAACTTTTTTCTCGTCTGAGGTTAAGTTGTCCCAGGCCTTGACCCACTGGTCACGTGGGGGCAGATCGGTGTTCTCCGGCACGACTCCCAGTTCCTTCTCTCTGGCCAGAGTCTCATTTCTCATAGCATCCCAGCCCATATCGAATTTGCCCTTGTACTTGTCGATGTAGGCCTGAGGTGCATGATGCGGCCAGTGTCCCGCACCGAATGCCAGGTATAAGAAGAAGGGCTTATCCGGCTGCAGGGATTTGCCGTCGCTAATATACTGTATAGATTGGTTCACCAGGTCCTTGGAGAGATGATAACCTTGCTCCGGGGTAGCTGGCGGGCTTATGCGAGTAGTTCCGGAGACTAGGTCAGGATACCACTGGCTGGTATGGGACTCCAGGAATCCATAGAATCTTTCGAATCCCCTGCCCATAGGCCACTGATCGTAAGGCCCGGCAGCATTGATAGAGCCGGAAGGAGCCAGGTGCCACTTGCCGACGCAATAGGTATCGTACCCCTGCTTGACCAGCATCTCTGGCATGGTGGCTGCCTCTTTGGACAGGTAAGTCGTATATCCTGGGTAGCCGGATGCGAACTCCATGAGGGAGCCGACACCTACTGAATGAAGGTTTCTGCCCGTGAGCATACAGGCGCGGGTGGGAGAGCATATACCTGTGGTGTGGAAGTTGGTGTACTTGAGCCCCCCCTGAGCCAATCGATCTATATTTGGAGTGTCAACAGGTCCGCCGAAACAGCCAAGTCCGCCATATCCAATGTCATCAAGAACCAGGAAAACCACATTGGGTGATCCCTTAGGAGCTTTTACGGTCTCAATGGGACAGGGAGTTGAGTCGGCATAGGTCAGGCCAATCTGAGGCACACATTTCTTGGCAGTATCTGTTCCACTCTGAGAAGAAGCTGATGATGATTCGCTACTTGCAGACTGGATGACCAGGACTCTCTCCTGAGGAGGGGATACGACATCCTCGTTGGTCAGATCTGCCAGAGTCGAACTCTCAGATAGAACCTTTTTTCTGTTCGTTACCATTTCCAGGCCAGGATTTTCCAACGAGCCGCTGCTGGTGCTGCTCCTGACATCGGCTGCCAACCTCTGGCTGTCTAATTGGCTGTCTGAAGTCGCCAAAGCATCTGATGCTGCTGCAGAACTGCTGCTGTCTGCAGAAAGACCTTCTGATGCCACTATTGCGAATAAAAAAATCAGAAAAGCCATTATAATGGTGGCTTGTTTTAAAATTTATATTCCTCCTTATTCATTAAGGCATCATAGCCATATATCTAACTATCTATTTGTCCTTAAGATATTCATGAGCGAATAGATGCAAGAAGCGTGATCTTTTATTCACTCATCCACCTCAAGATATCATGATTTTATATTTAATTCTTAAGATGTATTTGACTCCAGGTCCACAAAGGCAGGCTAATGAGACATCTACATCCTGTATTATAGAGCATCGAAGAGATCTTGACAGAAGTCTATACTGGCATGTCTTGGGCGGGATGGACCTTAAAATAAGGCATGGCAAGGAAGGCTAACAGGTAAGCTTAAGAGCATAAGATCCGATCAGTGGCAATCATGGCGAAGCGAGACGATTTCAGCAAGGTGATGATCATTGGCTCCGGCCCCATTGTCATCGGCCAGGCCTGCGAATTCGACTACTCCGGAACCCAGGCCTGCAAGGCCCTGCGGGAGCTGGGCT
>JAXDAR010000081.1:0-2847 GCA_034679645.1 Methanothrix sp.
CCACCGAGGCCACGATGTAGAAGGGCTTGGCCCTCAGCTCCAGATAGTTGAAGGGCGGGCTGGCAGCGATGCGGGGAGTGGGTTTGGACCGGAAGAGCCGACCGAGATTCATGGTCAAGGGAAAAGGTAGAGGATGGAATAAAGCTTTGGGTGGTGCGGCTGTTTCCGGGATTGGCAGCCCCAAGATGGAGGCGCTACTCTGCAGAAAACCATTCTTCCCGGCTGACTTCCTTGATAAGAGGGATAGTCAGACCCAGTCTCAGCCTCAGGGCTATCCAGCCCTCTATAACTCCTTTCAAATTCTCACGGCATTCTTCCAGAGTTTTTCCGATAGCCCACACTCCCCGCAGCGGAGGAACCTCCCCATAAAATGGCTCCTCATCCTCTATCATCTCGTATGTTGCCTGGGAGAGAGCCGCTTGAATATACTCGCAGTACATATCGGAGATCCCTTGCGTCTTCATCGGATTTAAATTCAAGGGGTTGCGAATCGACAAGCAGCTGCATAAAAAAATAGGGAGATAGAGGCTTTACGCGGGCCGATGGCAGGCCTTTTCTATCCTCTCTGGCAGCTTTCGCAGCCCGAGGCTGCCGGGGCGGGATGGCTCTCTCCAGCCTCTTGGCCGGTCAGCCCTCCCGCCGAGCCCAGCTGATCGTATCCCGGCAGGGGCACATAGGTGCTGATGGTTACCCGGTTGTTGGCTGTATTGGGGTCATTGCCGTATCTGATATTGGCAATATTGTAGAGAGTTGTGGGAGCCTCTTCGGGAGCGGTCACATTGATGATGATCTGGCCGCTGCCGCCCGCTGGGATCAGATCGAAGCGGACATAGACCAGGTCTCCGGAGCGGCTCACAGCGCTCGGTCCCAGCCCGGAGCTGACATTGACAGAGCCTATGGCCACCTCATAGGGGAGCTTGTCTGTGACCATGACCTCGGGGGCGCTGTGGGAGGGGTGGTGGTTGGTCAGGGTGATCACATAATCGAATGCCGCTCCCGGATCAACCTCCGCAACCGGAACTCCTCCGATGCGAGCCTCCTTCTCGATGCCGAGGTCTGCTTCGGGGGGGTAAGCGGCCTGGGCAGAAGAGAGCAGTATCAAGAAAATTGCCAGTGATGCCAGTACAGAGACTCTGAGCTTTATTCCTGGAAGAAGCATCTTATCACCTTTAAGGACCTACGTATTCAAAATATCAAAGGAGATATATAACATTTTCTGTCAAAACATATAAATTATGATTGGCAGAGATGAAGGCGAAAAAAAAGGCCATCCCTTTGGAGGATGGTCGATTTATCAAATCTCTATGTCAAGCGGATTTTCACCGCCACAGAGCACAATTACCGTCTTGGATCTATGTATCGCATGCGTCGCCTATGCCGTCCAGGTCTGCGTCTGCCTGATCTGGGTTAAAGGTCGTCGGACAGTTGTCGCATAGATCGCCTACGCCATCTGCGTCCCCATCCGCTTGATCTGCATTGGCAACAAATGGACAGTTGTCGCTGGCATCCGGCACTCCATCTAGGTCGTTGTCGGCGGGTACTGGTGGTGCTACTTCGCAGGGATTGTTCTCGTACTTCATATTGAGCAGGTTGTAGAAGCTCATGTACAGATTGGCCTCAATCCTGAGCAGGTTCTCGTATGCGGCCAGGAAGTCGACCATCTCGTCGCTGTCGGTGGTGTTGATCTTGTTGAGCAGCAGGTCGAAGCTCTTGTAGAGACGATTCTGCCTGTGGAGCAGATCCTCGAAGCTGGCCAAGAGCTCAGTCTGAGCGTCCTGGGTATGGCCTGTTGCATTCCAGTCGCAGAAATCCAACCAGCTGTCGTTGATCATCATATTGAAGGAAGCGAAGAGGAAGGCCTCATCGTAGAGCATCTGCTCATAGCTCCAGAGCAGGGCGGTCCTGTTCTCCTCAGTGTAATCGGTGTCCCAGCCGGTCTGGCTCTCATTGGTCAGCAGGTCCTCGAAGCTGCTGGTCAGAGCGGCCTGAGAGCGCAGGAGCTGCTCGAAGCTCACGGAGAAGTTGTACTTATCTTCGGGAGTTTCGGGGATGGTGTGCATCAGATCCTCGAACTGGAAGAGAAGCTGGCTCTGATTATGGAGCAGATCCTCAAAGCTGAAGGCAGCCAGGGTCTGGTTGTATCCCACCTGTACCACATATGTGGGGACGGTCACGCGGTTGTTCGAGGTGTCGGGATCGTTGCCGTATCTGAGGTTGACTATGTTGTAGAGCGTGGTTGGCGCCTCGGTGGGGGCGGTCACGGGGATGGTTATGGTTCCCGTTGCACCGGCGGGGATCTCATCAAAGCGGAAATAGATCAGATCGCCGGTTTTGCTGATATTGACCGTTCCCAGAAGGGGGTCCACAACAATTGTCCCATTGGTGACCTCATAGGGCAGCTTATCCGTAACCACAACCTCCGGCGCAGCGCTGGTACTTGGGTTGGTCACAGTGATGACGTAGTCGAAAATCTCTTCTGGATCGACCTCTGCCGGGGCTGATTTAGCCACGCTGAGGTTAATTTCCGGGGGATAGGCGGCCTGGGCGGCGAAAACCATCGCCACTAAAAAAGCCAGAACGGCCATTCCACCCAATCTTAGTCTCTTCGTTGCTGATACCATAGCATTCACCCTAATTATTTTTATTAACCGAAGTTTCTATCTACTAATTAATAAACTTTACTCTTAAAACATAAATTTCAAGAAAGAATGAATAATGCGCCTATATCTTTCTGTTTATAGCATGACTTAATTAATTATATATTATAGTATTTGTAAGGCGGAGCAGGTTTTTATAAAATTAATATTTTGAATGTTATGCCAAAAAGCGATTTGCCTTTGGTGAAGC
>JAXDAR010000082.1:0-7716 GCA_034679645.1 Methanothrix sp.
TTTCCGACTTCTGGGGGGCTGCTTCATCAGGCCAGGCTCTGGCAGTTCAGCTCCCAGAGCCAGGGCAGGAATGATATCTGTGCCCAGGTCCACAGACAGTATCTGCATGATGTTCAGAGCCAGAGGAATTCTCCCGCCGCTGAAGGCAAACAGGATAAATGGCACTGCTTCCGGTGTATTGCTTGTAAATATGTAAGAAGTGAATCGTCTTATATTGGCATAGACGGCCCGGCCCTCCTCGACCGCATTTACAATGGATGCAAAGTGATCGTCGGCAAGGATCATGTCCGCTGCTTCCTTGGCTACATCGGTTCCACTTCCCATGGCTACCCCAACGTCAGCCTTCCTGAGAGCGGGAGCATCATTCACTCCGTCGCCTGTGACGGCAACCACATGATCTGCTTCTTGCAGAATTCTGACCACCCTCAGCTTATGCTCAGGAGTGACTCTGGCCAAAACCACCTCGCGCTCCAGGAATTCTCTCAAATCTGCATCGCTCAAGGAATCCAGCTCCTGCCCGGTCAATATTCGAGGTCGAGATTTGACTATGCCTATGCTTCGAGCTATGCTTTCTGCAGTCAGCCCATAATCGCCGGTGATCATGATGATCCTAATACCTGCGGTATGGCACCTCTTTACCGCCTCCTCTACATTGGGCCGGGGCGGATCGATCATGGCCGCAAGACCGAGGAAGGTCAGATCTTTTTCTATTGCCTCAGGCGTCCTTTCAATGTCCTCCGGCAGAGGGCGCATGGCCGCCGCCAGAACTCTCAGTCCCCTTTTTGACAGCTCATCATTTGCCGCCAGTATTGTGTCTCGGCTGGAATCGTCAAGCTCAATTGGTGCAACGTCTGTTAACTTGTTTTTACATTGCTTGAGGATCTCCAGCGGAGAGCCTTTAACATAAGCGATCTTTCCATCACCCAGTTGATGAACTGTGGACATACGCTTGCGAACAGGATCAAAGGGCATCTCGACACGGCGGGGAGATTTACGCGACTGGATATGCAGATCTATTCCTGCCTTGGCTGCCGCGACCAGCAGCGCAGCCTCGGTTGGATCGCCCAGGGCCATCCACTGGCCGGACTTCTCATCCAGCTGGGCATTATTGCATAATCCCGCCGCTATAAGAAGCTGATTAAGCTGAGTCTTGACCCTATCCGCACCCAATATCTCTCCTTTCGGCTCATATCCGGTGCCCGTGACGGACAGAACTGCTCCCTCAACCCAGAGATCGCTCACTGTCATCAGGTTCTGGGTCAGAGTACCGGTCTTGTCTGTGCAGATGACAGTTGTAGTGCCAAGTCCCTCAACCACGGAGAGCCTCTTGATCAAGGCGTTTCGTTTTGCCATTCTCTGAACTCCCATGGCCAGAGATAAGGTGACAGTGGGGAGCAGTCCCTCCGGAACAAAGGCCACAATCATCCCTATGGCAAAGATAAAGCCGTCAGACGGTTTCATTCCCGCCACCATTATGGCCAGAATAAAGAAGGCCACGCCAATGCTCAACGCAATGAGAGTGACATTGCTGGTTACCACCTTCATCTCCTTTTGCAGAGGGCTGAGCTCTTTGCCAATTGTCTGGGTCATAGAGGCAATATTTCCGAATTCTGTTCTCATTCCTGTGGCAAAGGCTACCACCACACCCGATCCGCTGATGACGCTTGTTCCGGCGAATACAATATTAGAGGGCTCAGTGGAAGCTTTGTCCGATGAGATCGAGGATTTTTCCACTGGCCTTGACTCACCGGTAAGGGTGGACTGATCCATTCGGAGATTGCTGTCCTTTATTATCCGAGCATCTGCCGAGACCCGATCCCCCTCACCCAGCAGGATGACATCCCCAGGAACCAGTTCATTGGCCAGAGCCATGTGCTCATGGCCGTCACGCAAAACTCTGGAGTATGCAGGCAGCATTCTGGCCAGAGCGGATATGGCCTTCTCCGCTCTGCGCTCCTGCCAATAGCTGAAGATGCCATTGATCAGATTGACCAGCCAGATGGATATGCCCAGCTGAGGCAGCCCAGCAAAAAAAGCGATCAGGCCGCCAGCCCATAGCAGCAGAGCCATGAGATGGGTGAAGTTGTCAATCAGAGCGGATAAATGATTTTCCTGGACTTTGGAAATCGTATTAAGACCATAGATCTTCAGCCTCTTCTGGACTTCTTCGCTCCCAAGTCCCTGTGGGCTGGTATCCAGCTCCCGATAGACCTCCGGCTCTGACAGCATCTGCATTCTCTCAATCAAATTCCCAGCGGGAGGTTGAGTCATGAAATCAAGGTCTGCGCATTCTTTAGATTGATAGGCTAATTTTAGATCAGAGTATTGGCCATATAATCGAGGTCCACAGAAGATATTGTCAGCGCGGATTTCATAAAAATCCTCTTATCCAGTTGAGGGGATCTATATGTAATAAATTTTCCTGCTATCAATCAATCGGCTATCAATCAATCGAAAAAAATTTGTGCCATTAAGGGCTCCAACTCATGGAGGACCAGTTATGCCCAATTCGACTGAGGAAATAGAGAAAGATATTCCAATACTTATTGAGTTTCCATCAGAGGGAGGAATTGAAACAGTTGCCCTTTTCAGGAAGAATCCGGAAGAGGTAAGAGCAAGATCCGAAAAGGCACTGGCGCAGGCCATGAATCAGATAATAGATATGGCGTCCCGCATCAATTCTCTGCAGGAGAAGATGCCCAAAGATTTCTCTCAGGTTGAGGTTGAGTTCGGGGTCAACTTCAACTGGGAGGTCGGAGCCCTTCTCGCCAAAGCCGGCGCAGAGGCCAACATAAATGTGACTTTAACCTGGACCAAACCAGAATCTTGAGGAGTCTGAATGGTAAAGAATGTCCGGCTTCAGAGGCTACGAGATTTTACTGTACAGATTCGCGATCCAGATAGCGATCGCTTAATCGGCACGGGGATAGTTATCGAGCCGGACAGGATCATAACCTGCGCCCATGTTGTCGAGGCCGCTCTGGGCCGATCGCCGAGATATGCAGCAGATGAAAAGGTGGAGGTCCACTTTCCCCGCGGTGAGGGCAGAGAACCCTTGAGCCTTCGTGCCGTTGTTGATCGCTGTTTTCACGAGCATGATGACGACATAATTGCTCTAAAATTAGTTGATGGCACAGCTCCTTTAGGACCTGATCAGCTGGCAAAGCTGGGCTCTGCTGAACTATCCGAGGACAATTCCTTTCGATCCTACGGATACAGTCCCACAGGAGACTATCCGGCAATCATAGCAAAAGGAACCATCATGGGCAATGTCGAGCCACCTGAAGACAAGGTGCTCTTAGTAGATCCGGTTCAGCTCGAGTCTACGAACATAGACCGGGGCATGAGCGGCTCGGCTGTCCTAGACATCGAGAGAAATTTGGTGGTGGGTCTGGTTGTCGCAAGATATTATCCCAAAGGCCTGATCAAGCCCGGCTTAGCTTATGCGGTTGACAACCACGTCCTAACGTATATCCCATTCCAGTTCTCGCTGAGCTCCGAAGCCAATCCCTTGCAGCCGGCCCCTGTGCCCAAGATCAACAAGGCCGAGGCCAGGGCTGCCGTGGCCAAGAGCCTGGGCCAGTCATGGAACAACGCGCCTCCGACTCTCCAGGAATGGACGGGAAGAGCGCAGCTCCAGCAGGAGATAACATCGGACTGGATCAATTCAAAGACTCGCATCACCGGCCTTGTGGGATTTGGAGGAGAGGGAAAGAGCAGCCTGGCCAGGCAGTGGGTCGACGAGCTTCTGGCCGACGGATCAACGCCCAGGCCCGATGGCCTCTTTTGGTGGGGATTTTATGAGAGGCGGAGCGTAGATGAGTTCTTCAATGAGGCTCTGGCATACCTCGGCGGCGGGAGGATCGATCCCAGAAGAATCCCTTCATCCAATATGAAAGCCCAGATAATCGGAGCAATGCTCGGCGCGGGGCGATTCTTGTTCATTCTGGACGGGCTCGAGGTGCTTCAGCATCAGGATGGCGATATGTATGGATCGATTCAGAGCCCCGACCTGAAGGCTTTCCTGGAGTTCTTCGCTTCGCCGGATCATAATTCGTTCTGCCTGGTCACAACCCGTATGCCCCTCATGGATCTGGAGGAGTTTATCACATTTCAGCATCGAGATGTGGAGAGGCTCCTCCCCCAGGATGGCAGAGACCTTCTCCGAAAGCTCGGAGTCCATGGGGATGATAGTGAGCTGGACCGGGTGGTAGCCGACTGGGACGGCCATGCCCTCACCTTGAGCCTCATTGCATCATATCTGAGAGATCATCACAAGGGCGATATCAGCCAGATCCGGAAAATCCCTCCGCCCACTGAAGATGAGCCGCGTTACGAGAGAGTTCACAGGGTGCTCCGCCGGTACGATGATCACCTGCAGGAGGCGGAGAAGGCCTTCTTGATGCTGTTTAGCGCCTTCCGAAGGCCCGTGGGGAAAGATGCCTTCAGGATCTTCCGGGCCAAATCTGAGAAGCAAGGCAGAGCTCTGAGCGATCCCATTGCTGCTCTGACCGATTCCCAATTCGAGAAGATGGTGAAGATGCTGGTTGACTATAGGATGCTGCGGCACGAGCGCGGATCAGACCTGTACACCACCCATCCCCTGATCAGAGCCCATTACTTCACACTCCTGACCAAGGGCAGCCTAGGTCAGGCTGAAGAGGCTCATAAGCAGATCAAAGACTACTATCTGACCAAGGCCGAAGGCATGCCTGATGAGCCGAGCCTGGAGGACCTGGCGCCACTGATCGAGATGGTCCATCATGCCTGCCAGAGCAGGGCTTATGATGAGGCCTATAGCATACGGAGCGATAGGATCGATCAGGGTGAACATTATATGGTACATAAACTGGGCGCCTGGGAGACCCAGCTGGAGATCATGCAAACGTTCTTTCCCGAGGGTGATACATGGCAGGAACCACTGGTTAGCGGTCTATCAGACAAAGCTTGGATTCTAAACGAAGTGGGCATATGTTTGGTTTCCATTGGCAAGGGAAACCTGGCGGACTCATTCTACGAACGAAGTTTGGCCATAAGTCTTGACTCAGGAGATTGGGCCAATGCAAGCGTGAAATACCGGAACTTATCGGACTTGTATTGTAATCGGGGCGATCTGGTCAGTAGCCTGCAGGCGGCAGTCCAGGCACTGAACCTGGCCCGGCGAGCAAAGAAAAAGAATTATGAGTGCTGGTCTCAGGATTATCAGGCCTGGGCTTATCATCTGCAGGGCAATCTGGATAAAGCGAGCCAGCATTTTCGTGATGCTGAAGCTCTAGAGAAAGAGTGTGATCCTTTAGTATCGTATCTTTACAGTGAAAGAGGCATTCATCATGCTGACCACTTGAGGCGCCAGGGTGAGGCAGATTATGCCCGAAAGGTCACCGATGCCAACCTGAAGATCTGCAAAAGCGAGCATTGGCCTGATAATATGAGCAAATGTCACCGAGTTCTGGCGAGTCTATTTGCAGATGCCGGGCAGCAGGAGAAGGCCAGGGAAAGCTACGGCCTGGCTCTGAATCTCGCCCGCAGCATATCTCACAGGCTGGTGCTGATAGAAGCCCTGCTGGGCCGAGGGTGGTGGTATGGCAAGATCATGAAAGATGCTGCCGCTGCATCGAGCGACCTGACCGAAGCCCTGGAGTACGCCAGAGCGGGAGGATATCGCCTTTATGAAGCTGATGCCAGGATTGGTCTGGCCTGGGCTCACCTGGCCGCGGGAGATAAGGCCGCTGCCAAAGCCGAGGCAGACTATGCCCGGCGGATGAGCCAGGAGATGGGCTACTACTGGGGAGGGAAGGATGCGGAGGAGGTCCTGGCGGAGATAGAGAGCAAGCAAGGCTGAGCCCTCTGGGTCGAGCCTCTCTAAGGATCGATCCAGGTTCAGGCTTCTTTTTTCAGGGCGCTCTCCAATTGCTCGATATTGGTTATCAGAGCGGATCGGCCTGTAGCTTCTGCAAAGATCGCCGATGCCTCGACCTTAGGCCCCATTGATCCGGGGGGAAACTGGCCTTCAGCCAGAAGCCTCCTGGCTGCAGAGGCCCGCATCCTCTCAATCCGACGCTCAGATTCGGTGGCAAAGCCAGTGGAGACATGGGGCACATCAGTCAGGATGACAAACCTCTCCGCCCCGATGGCCACCGCCAGCTTGCAGGCGGTCAGATCCTTATCAATCACCGCTTCTATGCCCCGAAGGATGCCCTTCTCATCTCTTGCCACCGGCACTCCTCCCCCGCCACCGGCGATTATCAGATGGCCGTGGGAGACGGCATCCTTTATGGTGTGAAGCTCGATTATCTCCCGAGGCCTTGGCGAAGGGACCACTCTGCGCCATCCCCTGCCCGGCGACTGCATCATTCTCCAGCCCTGACTTCTGATCAGCTCATCTGCTGCCTCTCGGTCATAAAAGGGACCGACGGGCTTGGAGGGGCTGGCGAAGCCGGGATCATCCGGATCTACAAGGACCTCTGTCAGCAATGCGGCCACTTCTCTCTCCTGGATCTCGCTTCGAAGCGACCGGGAGAGAAGATATCCGATGCTTCCCTGGGTCTCGGCAACCATGATGTCCAGAGTCTCCGGTGGTATGCGGTCCTTTGTGGCCTCAATCCGGAGCAATATCATCCCCACCTGAGGGCCGTTGCCGTGAACCAGCACCATTCCCTCGCCTTGGGCCATGAGCAGCCGGACCGCCCGGGCAAAAGCGGCTGCTGTGTCTTCCTGAGCGCCAGGATCTCTTGGATCAAGAAGAAGGGCATTGCCGCCAAAGGCAAGAACTGCGGGACCGGCCAGGATTTCAATCCTCCCATGCAGGCTTTCGGTTCAATCTAGCCTCCCAGCGAATGCTCTTCATCCGCCCTCATGCCCGAGATGAACTCCTCGATCTTCTCCCTCAAAAGTGGCCGGTCCATGTCCATCAGATCATAAAGCACATAAGTGGATGGCTTGTTGATATTTATGAGCCGGCGCAGATCAATGGGCGAAGCAATGACCACTGAGTCGCTATCAGCCCGATTAATGGTCTCCTCAAGCTCCTTGATCTGCTCTGGATAGTATCCCATCGCCGGCAGGACCCGTCCAATATGTCTGAACTTAGAGAACAATTCCTTCAGAGACCCCACTGCAAAAGGCCTGGGATCTATGATCTCCGAGGCTTCGTGCATCCTGGCCGCCACCTCTCCGGCACCATAGGCCATCTCTCCATGAGTTATGGTAGGCCCATCCTCTATCACCAGCACCCTCTTATGCCTGATTATTTCAGGATCCTCTGCCCGGACCTCCGAGCCGGCCACAACCACCGATGCCTTTGGATTCAGCCTTGCCGCATTGGCCTCTATCGAAATTATGTCCTCTTCTGCTGCGCTGTTGGCCTTGTTGATCACAATGATATCCGCGGCTCGAAAGTTTGTCTCTCCGGGATAGTAGAGCATCTCATGCCCTGGCCGCAGAGCATCGGCTACTGTTATCCACAGATCGGGCTTGAAGAATGGGGTGTCGTTGTTGCCCCCATCCCAGACTATCACATCCGCCTCTTCCTCTGCCCGATCGAGTATGGCCTGATAGTCCACTCCGGCATAGACTACCGTACCTTTGCTGATATGCCTCTCGTACTCTTCCCTCTCCTCGATGGTCAGATTTGCTTCGTCCAGCTCCGCCCGGGATGAGAACCTTTGAACCGCCTCGTCAACCAGGTTTCCATAAGGCATGGGATGCCTCACAACA
>JAXDAR010000083.1:0-3258 GCA_034679645.1 Methanothrix sp.
AAGAAGACCATGTCCAATGCCATGCAGGTATTCCTGGACATGCAGGGAGTAGAGCTTCTGGAAGGAGATGTCTGGGGCCACAGAAAGGATCTGGACGAGTACTTCACCGTGGAGGATGCCACACTTGAGGAGATCCGGACCCTGTCCTCCGGCGGCGCCAGCATGGAGGATATCTCCGCCCAGCTTCAGAAGAAGGCCAGGTTGGGCCCGGACCTGATCAAGTACATCGCCAAGAGCAAGATCGTAGCTTGAGCGAAGCCAGGCCGGGTGGCGGCCTGGATACCATCTCTAGTATAAAAGCCGATAAAGGAGGAGGATTCGGTCGATCCTCCTTCGCTTCTCGGATCTCTTTGATCGCTGATCTTTCTGGCCTATTCATTCTGGTCTATTCGATAGGCATCATTTATCTTCCAGAGCAAGCAGGAGCAGATCCTCAATGCGGGCTCGAACATCCTCTTGACTCATCCTGCGGTACATATTGATGGCATCCAAGTCTTCAGGGATCTCTTGCAGCACATGCTCAAGGAATGGATACTCATGAAGCCTTTCACCAAGATATTGAATATCTATCTCCGTGTCCCGGTTTTCTGGGTCAATTAGTGCAAGAATATCCGCCCGGTCCTTCTTGAGCTTGCTTCTCTCCCATTCCTCGTCGCTTGATCGACCATTCTGGATTCGAAATGACCGGTCCCATGCTGCCTTGAGCTTGAAGATGACAAGCAATGTCTGCTCCGGCACAACCACAGGAAAACCGGTGATGATCTCCCGCACCTGAGTACGGCCGTCAAGAAGCGAGAATGGACACTCCTCATCTCTTCCCTCAAACCGGCAAATATCCTCACGTGATCCGAAATCAATGACGATCTTTCCTTCCGGGACATTCTTCGCCACAGTGGTGGGAACCATCTCATCCCTTTGGAAAACAAAACCGCGCTCATTTCTCAGGTACCACATTAAATCATGCCGGGATCGGCTGTTGGTGACCAGATCGATGTCCACCGATCCATACCAGGGATTGTAGCTGTAAACCGCCCAGCCGCCGATCAGGACGGTGACCGGTCCTCTCTCATCCTTCTCATGGGCCCGTATCCACCGGAATATCTCAATCAGCTCCTCCAGTGACGAGCTCATAGCCGTTCTTGGGAGGCTATAGCTGGCCATAGATCTCCACCAGCTTTTGGGTGATGTCGCGGCCTGAATATCCCAGTCCGGCACAGTCAAGGAGGGCCTGTGCTGGTGAGACAAGCCAGATGCCATCTGCAGAGAGCATCCTGCGATCCTTGAACACATCGCGGTCCGGAGTATAGATTCGCACCGTTATCCCACCTGCATCAGGCAAATCGAACATTGCTGCAAGCTGGGCGATGCTCTCCTTTTCAAGATAGAGGTAGACTGTATCGTGCCTTGCGCTGTAGCCGGTGTAGATCTCCCCGGCGGTGAAGCTGGTAAAGGCGCATGGCATCTGCTGATCGTTGCAGATGGAAGAGATCTCCTGGGCCAGCCCAAGGGGGCTGTTGGCGGATATGCGGATCTCCTGGGAGAAGAGCCTCTCGAAAGGGCGCTCCCAGGCGATGCCATTGAGGAGCTTATTGATATCGGCGATCTTTATGTAGCCGCCGGCATCAGAGACAATCCCCTTTGAAGCAAGGGCCTTTATGGTCGCATGGGTCCAGCCGTAGGAGACCCCGGATTTGATTGAGAGCTGGCGGATGGATGCTTCCTCTATCTTGAGGAGGCTGGAGATGACCTGCCATGACTTGGGGGAGGTGAGTTTCAATGCGGCAACGCCAGGCTTATCCCGAGCCTCTTGTAGGCCTGTGCTGGCCGGCAGCTTGATGAATCGTATGCCTATCTCCTTTGCTGCCTCCAGAGCTTCCGGCGTTATCCTTTTTCCTGCCATGACCAATTGGATATTGCCAGTCTCGACATCCCTGGCGCTGAGGAGCAGCTTTAAAAAGCCCATCTGTGAGAGGCTCTCAAATCGCACCACCCGTTTAAGCTCTACCACATATATTTTTCTGTCATCTTCGATGACCAGGTCAAACCGGATGGGATATTTGTCTTCGAGGGCGCTCTCCTGCCTGATCGACGCATTGCCGCTGAATCCAAGCTCTGTGCGCAGCAGTTCAATCAGCTCAGAATCGATGGAGGAGATGGAATTCATGGTTAATATCAGTAGTTGCTGATAGGTATAACTAGTTATCAGTGATATGATATATCAGCTTTTAGTGATATTAAATAAAGATATCACTGATCATGTGCCGGGGTGATATCATTCCTGAGAGCACCATCTGCTCTTTCTGTCGATTTCGGCCAGGGCGTTCTCGGTCAAAACGATCCTCTGGGCTTTGTGCCTGGCGCTCTTGACTATGACCAGCGGATCGCTGATCTTCCTCGCCTCGGCTATGATGCGATGGCCGTGGATGCAGTCTCCCACCTCATAGCCTTTCACTAGACGGCCTCCATCTTGCCTTCCTTTTCCAGGTCATCCATGATCTTGCAGACCAGCTCGTAATCCAGTTCCAGATCGATGCTGGCATCAGAGGCGTATGCTTCGCCCTTCATCTTAAAATAGCTGGCCACCTCTTTCTTGGCCGTCTCATAATCCAGATCACGGTACTGGATTACCTTGATTGCCGCCAGCTTTTCTCTGACAGCGTCACGGATGAAGTCGGAGGGACTGAGGTAGAGGCCAGCCTCTACCAGCTTATTGATCTGTCCGATCTCATTGGGGGTCATCTTGGCTCCGACGACTTTGCTTGAACGGTTCGCAGGGCCAATGTCTGGGCCCATGGTCGTTATATTGGCTAAAGCTAATTTATAGGGATTTCGGGATTCTGCTGGTCAATACATCGATAGAATTTTTCTCTTGCAGGACCTCTTATGCACCGTCACTTCTATATGAACAAAGGCCGAGCTGCCCATCATGGAAATGTTCGATGGGTTGTTTAACGGAGATCCTAGCTATATAACCAAAGGATGTCATGCATCTCCGAAAATTTATAAACCAGAAGAATTCTATGCAAATTATACATTTTTTACGCATGCATACTTAAAGAGTGGTCTTGAGCTTTGGCATACTAATCCAATCAAGCTTGATATAATTTCAAAGTTCAATTTAGATAAAGCCAAATTATAGTTTTTAACGCAACTTTTTTAACCTAATACTACAATTATAGTTCATGGGAAGAAAGCAAGAGAAGGAAATCATAAGACATGCAACTCTCGAAGACCTAAATACGAAAATTAAGACTGAAG
>JAXDAR010000084.1:0-8182 GCA_034679645.1 Methanothrix sp.
TCTTCAGTCCCTCGAGGGATTGAACATTCATCTCTGTTAATGTCTTATTCAGGTCAGATAAAGTGATCTTGTCTGCCATTCGAATCACCCTCACAGGCCCAGTTTCCCGACGACATTCGCCATCTCCTGTACTGCAGGCGAATCATCGGGAAGGCCCATCAATGGATCTCCCACTAAATCGAATTTGGCTAAGCTTTCATCATAGGGAACAGTGCCGATAACATCCAAGCCTATGCTCCTGGCGTTCTCCAGGACCTTCTCCTTCCTTCCTGCCGTGACCTTGTTCACGATCACATAGAGATGCTCATACTTCAGATCTATCTCCCGGGCAGTTTCTCTTATCCGCTCGCCCGTGGTGAGCCCCCGGCGGGATTCGTCTGTCACCAATATCAGATCGTTCAGATCCGGAATGGTCTTCCTGCTGAAGTGCTCCAGACCCGCAGGGGTATCGATGATGATCAGATCGTAGTTCGCCGTGGTCTTATCCATGATGCCGCGGAGAAGATTATTGACAAAACAGTAGCATCCGGATCCTTCCGGCTTGCCCATGACGAGAAGATCATAGCCCTCCTCCTCCAGGAGGATCTCGAAGAGCTTTGACTCGAAAAGGACCTGTTTATCCGTGTCCGGCGAGGTTGTGAACCGGGCCTGCTGCATGAACTCCCTCATGTCGCCGATGGTCTTTCCCACTTTCACGCCCAGTGCGTCCGCCAGATTGGCGTCCGAATCGGCGTCAATAACAAGGATCTGGTACTTCTTCCCGGAGTTCTTTATAATATGTCTGATGAGCATCGCGGTCACTGCAGTCTTGCCGGTGCCGCCTTTGCCTGTTATCGCTATTACTTTCCCCAAAGTCTAGCCTTCCTTATTTCTTCGGTTTTATTACAACTTCCGCCACGTGAATGGATGCGCCCCTCAGTTCGATGGTCATTCCACCCGATGCTGCTGCTGGCATGGCAAAAGCTGGAGCTGCTGCGCCTGCTGCCGGTGCTGCTGCTGGTGCTGCGGCTGGTGCCGCTTCCTTCTTCTTAAGCTTAAGCTGCATAATATCTCTCCCTCACTATTTAATCAGATAACTGCACTTGCAGGAAAGCCGCATCTCCCAAAAAAGGGAGAAGAAGGCGGTACTCTACTTGGCGAGTACTACCTTGTCTATGCTTATCTTGGCATCCTTCAGAATCAGCTTTATGCCGCCGGCGCTGCCGGACATGCTCATGGCTGGTGCTGCTGCTGCGCCTGCTGCTGCAGGTGCGGCTGCGGGAGCCGCGGCTGCAGGTGCCTTGGGTTTGAGTTTTAGCTGCATAGTATTAACACCCTCTCTTAGATTTTAGATCTGCTCACTCGAGCACGCTGTCTTCCTGCAGGGCCTCGACGACCTGCATGAACTGGCCTTCGGTCAGGGCAAGCTCGGACTTGACGGTATCCATGTTGATGTCTCCGCCGGTCTTCTCGATATAGGCCATGACCTTCGCCTTGATATCATCATCGACCTCTTCAAGCTTCCAGCCCTCGGTGATCTTCTGGCCGTCCACCTTTCTGGTGACACCATCGACCACGGGATGGTTGACCTTGAGCAGGAATGCCTTGAGGGAAGCGATATCCTTAGCATCGTCTTCGGTGGCGATCTTATCCATCATGTCAGAATCGATGCCTTCCTTTACCCTCTCCTTGAGACCCTTGGACATCCAGACGATCCTTCTCCAGCCGCCATCTGCCTGGAGGAACTTGGGGGAGAAGTAGTAGAGAATGCCCATGCCTAAGAAGCCCACGACCTGCTTGCCGCCGCCGGTCTGTCCTGCCATGGTGGAGAAGGGCAGTCCGTTGGGGGTTGCGCCCTTGAAGTCACGGTCGGCAAGGCCGATGCCGTCAACCTCAGGCATATAGAAGCCGATGGTCTCGAAGCAGCCGCAGGAGGTGTGGGGGGCATCGAAGAATGTGTACAGCTTCATGGTGTTGTACTCGCCGCCGGACCTCTTCTCAGCCATCTCGTTGATGGCCGCGTACTCGCCGGCGACAGCATCCACTGCTGTTCCCTTGTCTATGGGGAACTGGGGGCCCTCTGGGTCCACCTTGGCGGCAGCCCTGCCGTCGAACCAGGTGATAGCTCCGCACAGTGATGGCCTGTCCGGGGTGACCACGCAGGCGCTGGTGGGTGCGAATGCCTGGCAGAGAGTGCAGCCGTAGAATACATCGACGTCCTCATCGTGCAGTCCCTTGGCCCTCTCGTCACGCTGCTTGTATACGGCCATGGCCTTGGCCAGCTCTTCCTTTACCTTGGCGGGGTCGGTGACGATGGTGATGTCCATCTTCTCGATGAATGGCATCTCTGCCTTGTACAGGTCAATGACCGGGCCGTAGATCTCCTTCCAGGAGGTGACTCCCTTCTTCTTGAGGCCCTTGCCGATCCTCATCCAGATATCGTATCTCTGGTTGAGGTGCATAAGCCCGGAGATGTAGGAGAGAAGGGCATGGTTGCGCCTCTCGATGATGGACTCCAGGTCCTTCTCGATCTTCTCGCCGCCGACTCTGAAAATCATGCCAAAAGGCATGGTGGTGCCCTCAGGGGTCTCTCCCAGATCTGGGCCGATGACTGTTACCTTTCCATCCTCGATCTGGTCCATTGGGGTGGCCAGGGACAGCTCAAATCCGTCTGCCTTGGGGCCGCCCAGCTCTACCCATAGATCGTCCTTTCTGATTCTCTCGCCCTCATACATGGGGGATATGTCCAACTTTATGTCTGCCATTAATACACCTCTTCTGTTTTCTTATGTTATGAGATAAACTCTATTTCTTCATCGCTGCGATTAGTTCGTCCACGGCGGCATGATAGTCGTCCGGATTGAAGGCCAGGTTGCCGAAGGTCATATTGGCATTGACGTGGTAGTAGCGGTCAATGGAGACGCGCTTGATGTCCCGGTTGAAGTTCTTCAGGGTCGAGAACATCGCATTGGCGAACTTGTAGAAGATGCCCATGAATATGACCACATCGTACTGCCCCTGTCCATCCAGGCCCTTCCAGTCCGGGAAGCGCAGGTTAGAGGTCAGAGGATGCAGGCCGATCTGATAGACATTATCCAGGTAGCCTCGATCCACAAAGCCCTTCACGGAATGTGCCGTGGCGGCAATCGGTATACCCATCTTGCCGATCTCGATCATCTTATCGAACATTATGGGATCATCGAACAACTCTGCTCCTACTACCAGCAGTGGCCTCTTTGCCTTCTTGATTATAGCGCCCATGACCTTTGGCAAGTAGGTCTTGGCCATCTCCGGCCCGGGAATCTGGGCCATCTCAAAGGGAATTGCGTTTTTGGTGGTGTCAATTCCCTTCTTAACTTCTCCTGCCATTTTTATATCCTCCTTCTCCCTCACTTCTTAGCCCTTATCTTCCGTGCCAGGTTGGTCGGATCAAAGCTCACATCCGCCGGTCTCAGTGGGCCGGAGATGAACTTCTTAGCCTTCCAGTCTACCTGCCAGCCGTGCTTGGACTCCAGCTCCTTCATCATCTGATCCTTGTAGGTCAGGGGAAGGTCCTTGGTGTCACGGACATAGATATGCCAGTCATCGGGCAGCTTGCCGCAGTACTTCATGGAGATATCGCAGTAGTGGGTCAGCTTGATTGCCCTGCCAATGCTGTTGTCCGATGGTCTGAAGCAGAGCTTGGCCATCTCCATCATTGCCTCTTCCTTGGTCTCGGCAACGTAAAGCAAGGCCTCGGGTGCAGGCTCGATCTGCTGCATTGAGCCATCACGAGCATCGATTACCATCCAGTCCTCGGGATTGTCCGTCCTGCCCATGAATGAGCGGCGGTACATGACCGAATGAGGCTGAACGACTACCGGGATGCCCAGTGCGTTGCAACCGGTGGCGATTGATGCCGCCTTTTGAGAGTATGCTCCCCAGGCCACACCGCAGGCACCAACCTTGTTCAGGATGTAGTCAGCTACATCGTCGAAGTTGCCTCTGTGGTTTCTGTGGGCGAATATGGTGGCCACCTTGATGGCGGCGTCGCCGATGTTGGCATTGGATACGCATGAGCCGGTGTTGCAGATGTTTCTGCCGTCGAAGGCCCCGCCAAACTGCTCCCAGATGGTCTTGCCGTCTTCATCGGTGTAAAGGGACATATCCATGGCCATGCAGCCGGAGGTGACGACGATGTAGCCCCGGTCCACGAACTCCTTGGCAATGTCGTAGCACTCCTTGGTGCCGTTGGGATAGTTGCTGCATCCCACCAGAGCGATAACGCCAGGGATGGTGCCCAGCACGAGCGGAGCGCCCACCGCCCTGATCTCAGTGTCGCGAGCGGGCCCCCGTCCGGACCTCATCTTGAACTTCTGATCCTTTACTGCCTGGCGGTTGGCATACTCGAAAAGGTCCAGGATGTTTATGCCCTGGGGGCAAGTCTGCTCGCATCTTCCGCAGCCGACGCAGATCTCATAGAAGTTTGAGAACTCCTGATTGTTGCCCTTGAGCGCTTCAGCGATGAGCTTGCTGATTCTGATATGTGGCGGGCAGACGAAGGCGCACTCATTGCACTGGGTGCATTTCTTGAGGCCTTCCTGGAACTGTTCTTCTGTGATCAGGTTCTGGATCTTGGCCTCAGCCCTCTTGGGTTTAACCGCAATGGCTACTCTGATGCCGATCTCTCCTGCCTTAACCGGGTCGAGGACTGCAACGCCTGGAACCTTAAAGCTCACCAGGTCGTCAACTATGGCATCAACGGAATCATTGGTTCTGTCGGGAAGGCCGAGCATGATCTTATCGGTGGTGGCAATGACCGGGATCTTGCGCTTCTCGGCGTCGCCGAGGACATCGCAGAAGACGCACTGCTCGTCCACCATCACGCAGTCCATGACACCGGAGCGGATCATCTTTCTCCACCAGCCCATCGCTCCTGCCACCTTGGGCTTCTTTCCTATATCCTTGGGTACCCTCAACTCGCCCGTTCCAGTGCCGATCCTGTTCAGGTCGTGAGCTGTGCAGCAGACCCCGCCGATATCCACTTTGTCCCAGAGGTTGTTGTTCTCAGCATAGATCATGGCCTCAGCACCGGCTGCCAGGTTGTGGCCGTAGGCGATGAGAACGCCCTTATTCTGATCCATGGTGCCCATGCCGATCTCAATGATAGGAGCATCTGCATTTCCGCGAGGCATGTCATAGGCCACGATCTGCAGCATATCGCAGATCTCCATTCCCAGCAGATCCAGCCTGCCAGCATGAAGAGCCTTAGACTCGAAGTCTATGTAAGCACCCTCCTGGCCGGTATGGGTAGCCGCAAGAAGCTGTACGACCTGCTCCTCAAGATAGAAGAGCCCTTCCTCGAAGTCTTTGAAGCTCTTTGGCTTGGTTCCTACAATGGTCTGATATATGGGAGAGTCCACCAAAATTTCGTCGCCCATATCGAACTTCATATCGCCGAACTTGTCCACACACCAGTGATAGAGATGCCTGCCATGAGCGGCATGTGCACAGCAGCCCATCAGACAGGCGATTAAAACGATCTTGCCGCAGGCGCCGGCCTGATCAATGCCACAGGCGCCCTTCTTGTTTCCGGTCAGGTCGCACGGGCCGTAGGTACAAAGGGTGCATGTATCATCCGCCGGGGCATACATGATCCTGTATCGGTTAGCAAGTATGTGATCCCAGCTGCGCAGCGCCGCCACACCGGGCTTAGGAACTGGACCCATCTCCTGGTCCCATTCCTCTGCCTCTTTAACGACAGCTCCTATGTTGATCTGGACGTTCTTCATGTCCTCAACGGAAAAGCTGCCTTCTCTTGTTGCCATCGGAATCTTAGCCTCCTCTTCCTTTGATATACGCCGCTTGAGTTCGCATAGAGTAGATAAAACCCTTTCGGATACAGATTAATATAGAATTTTAATAATTTTAATTCTTAAACATAATATTAATTTTATATATAAATTATCGGCTAACAGCGCCCTATCAAATCACTATTGTTAATAGAGGGTGCTCTGCCCACAAGCTTGAAATGCCAGTACATTGAAGGCCACAACGACTTATGAAAAATCGATTGCGGAAGAGCTTTGCCACTGCCGGGGAGTGCAAGCACGGTGGCAAGGTGCAGGAAGCGAGGTTAAAACTGGGAGCTGAGCCGCTGGACTTCTCCGCTAATATCAATCCCCTGGGATCGCCTCCCCTGGAGGAGCTGGTCGCCCGAGAGCTCAAACAGATCGGAAATTATCCGGACAGCAGCTACCGGGGATTCTGTCGCGCAGCGGCCCGCTTCGTCCAGGTCGACCCGGAATGCATCATTCCCGGCAACGGCTCGTCCGAGCTGATCAGGCTCTTCGCGGAGGCAGTGCTGGAGGATGGAGACCGGGCTCTAATTCCCGCACCCACCTTTGGAGAGTATGAGAATCAGTCACAGCTCGCCGGAGGGAGGACAGAAAGGCTGGCGATAGGGGAAGAAGGCCTTCCTCGCCTTAGCCACTCCGACCTGGAACGGGCAAAGGCCCTGTTCCTCTGCAATCCCAATAACCCCACCGGATGGCTGCTCTCTCAAAATCAGGTTCTGGATCTGGCGGACAGATGCGAGGAGGCCCAGGTCTTCATGCTGGTGGATGAGGCCTTCATAGAGCTCTCCTGCCCGGAGGAGAGCGTGGCTCGCTATGCCCCTGGCAGGGAGTACCTCTTTGTGATGAGATCCCTGACCAAGTCCTTTGGAGTGCCAGGGCTGCGGCTGGGCTTTGGGGTGACCAACCCCCTTATGGCCCAGATCATGAACCGGGCGAGAATACCCTGGTCCATCGGCTCCATCGCCGCTGCTGCGGCAGAATATCTCCTGGGATGTGAGGACCACCTGCACCAATCAAGGAAGGTGATAGCGGAGGAGCTGAATTACCTCATCCCCGCTCTGAGGGGACTGGGGCTGGACCCCCTGCCCAGCCGGGTGAACTTCATCCTGGTGAACATCAGCTCCTCGGGAATTGATTCTGACCTCCTGGCGGAACGCACCATGGCCCGTGGGGTGCTGATAAGGGACTGCCAGTCCTTCGGCCTGAATAAAAGCTACATCCGGGTGGCAGTGAGAGGCCACGGGGAGAACGAGCGGCTGGTCAGTGTTCTGGAGCAGGCATTGAGATGCAAAGACTGAGTTGCGAGAGGTTTCCCTGCCACCACCCCCAGCAGGACTGTTCATTATGCTTCTGCCCCTTTTATCCCTGCCGGGACGAGAGGACGGGAGGCAGAGATATAGATGGCTCCTGGTGCTGTGAGAACTGCCAGGTCGTCCACCAAAAGGAGACGGCGGAAATGGTGCTGGATGCACTTATGCAGGGCCAGTCCATCCCCCAGGTCTGGAAGAGACTGGAGGAACGGCTATGACCGTTATCGAAGAGGCTTTAGCGGTATTTCTCCTGGCAGTGGCCTATGATATCCTTCTCGGCGAGCCTCCGGTTCGCATTCACCCTGTGGTCTGGATCGGCAGATTGATCTCCTTCTTGCGCGCCCGGGCGGGGCCCTCGAAGCTGCAGGGCATCCTGCTGGCCTTAATCGTGATCGCAGTCTCCGCCCTCTCCGCTCACCTGCTGGTCAGGGCGGCGGGTTTTGTCCCGGTGCTCCCCCTCCTGGTGGGGGCATACCTCTTGAAGTCTACATTCGCCATCAGATGCCTGCTGGAGACATCAAGCAGCATCGGCCAGATGATAGAGCAGGACATCCAGGAGGCGAAAAAGATGCTGCCCGCCCTGGTGGGAAGAGACACCTCCACCCTCACCCCCGCCCAGGCCAGCTCTGCAGTGATAGAATCGCTCTCCGAAAACTATGTGGACTCCATCTTATCCCCCATATTCTACTATATTCTCTTCTCTTTTCTGGGGCTGGGCCTGGAGGCGGCCATGGCCTTCAAGGCCATCAGCACCATGGATTCGATGATCGGCTACAAAAAGCCCGGTCTGAAGGAACTGGGATTCGCAGGAGCGAGGCTCGACGATCTGGCCAACTGGATCCCTGCCCGCATAAGCGTCATCCTGATCGCCCTAGCCCGGCCGGTCAGGGCAGGCGCGGCCATCAGAGCGGCGAAAAAATATCATAGCGCCACCCCCAGCCCCAACTCCGGCTGGCCCATGGCCGCCGCTGCCGGGAGCCTGGGGATCCGGCTGGAGAAGCCAGGCCAGTATATACTGCTGGAAGAGAATCCGGAGCCAGGAACCTCAGACATATT
>JAXDAR010000085.1:0-9263 GCA_034679645.1 Methanothrix sp.
TTTGGATATCGACTTGCCGATGATCTTCGCCCCCGGCTTGGCGATGAAATCCACCAGCTCCATCCTCTCATCGCTCAATGTGATCACCTCTTCTCCGCCGATCACCCTCTGGAGGACGGCATCGGCAGTCACCTGCCCCGGGCTTACTGCTCTGTCCACTCCCACCATCTCGAAGAGCTTGATATAGACATTCCTGTTGACGCGGGAGAGGATCTTCTTTGCCCCCAGCTGTTTCACCAAAAGGGAGCACAGAAGGTTCTTGTCATCAAGGCCGGTTACGGCATAGACCACGTCCATCGTTCCCGCTCCTTCCTCCTGAAGAAGGGAGAGGTCGGAGCCGTCGCCATTTAGGATCATGGTTCCCGAGAGCTTATCAGCGATCTCAGCGCAGCGGTCGGCATCCTTTTCGATGAGCTTGACGTCCATGCCCATCTTCTCCAGCCTGCTGGCCAGGTAGAAGCCCACCATCCCCCCGCCAACAATCATCGCCTTCTGGGTGGTCATGGACTCGTGCAGCATCCTTCCCAGGGCGGGAAGGGATCTGGAATCGCACAGCAGCATGAGGTGATCGTCTTTTCTCACCTCATCTCCTTTTTTCGGTATGGCTATCTGGCCGGAGCGGTTTATGGCGATCAGGTTACAGTTATTGGGAAGGATGATCTTCTCCACCGGCCCCTGGATGTTCATCTCAGGTGTTACCTTGAACTCCACCAGCTCGACCAGACCGTTGGCCAGGTCACGGTTCATGAGCATGGAAGAGAAATAAAGGGAGCTTGCCATATCCTCGGCCATGGTCAGTTCCGGGCAGATCATGTAGGATATGCCGATCTCCTTTCGATCCTGGACCGGCTGATCGATATATTCGGGATTGCTCACCCTGGCGATGGTCTGCCTCACCCCGAGGTGAGAGGCTATGATGCAGGTTATCACATTCACCTCGTCGTTGCCCGTCACCGCCACAACGATATCCGCCTTCTTGACGTCCGCCTCGGAAAGGAGGCGGGCGTTGGCCGCATTCCCCTGCAGGACCTTCACATCCATTTCCTGAAGCCTGGCACAGGCATCGGGGTCCCTGTCTATGACGGTCACATCATGGTCGGCATGCAGTTCGCTGGCAATGAGAAAGCCCACCTCGCCAGCTCCGGTGATCAATATACGCATATCATTCCCTCCATAATTCTGGAACAAGCAATAAGAATATAGGCATAAGCTCCAGCCGGCCGATAAACATGGCGAAGAAGCCGATCATTTTGCCAGCTTCCGAGATCTGGGACCAGTCGAAGGTTATGATGC
Organism: Methanothrix sp.; assembly: GCA_034679645.1. GTDB lineage: Archaea > Halobacteriota > Methanosarcinia > Methanotrichales > Methanotrichaceae > Methanothrix. Next base: position 1,294 of record JAXDAR010000085.1, read on the forward strand.
CGAAACCTGGACCCACGCCACCCATGCAAGATGCTATGCCTGCGGCTACGACTTGCAGATCCACTCGCTGGTCGCCGGCGGAGACCATGGCCAGAGCCAGGGAGAGTGCCAACCATACTGCCAGGTAGAGAAAAGAGTAAAAGAGCATCGATCGGAGGATATCCTCTTTCACTCTGGCCTCTCCCAGCTTTACCGAGATGACCGCATGGGGATGCAGCATGTGGAAAAGCTCATTGTAGGCATATTTCAGATCCACAAGCAGCCTTCCTACCTTTATACCTCCGGCGGTCGAGCCAATGCAGCCTCCTATAAGCATTGAAGCAATCAAAGCCATCTTGGCCGCGGTCGACCATTTATTAAAGTCTATGGAATTGGTAAAGCCGCACGTTCCCATAAAGGAGACTGCCTGGAAGGATGCAAACCGGAAGCGATCCTGCAGATGGCCGTCTATTCCGCCGAAGAACATGAGGATCATAACAGTCACCGCCAGGATAAAAATCATGAACCGGACCTCTTCATCCCTAAACCATGCCAGGCGATCTGAGGTCAGAACAGTGTAGTGCAATGTCAGTCTGGACATGCCCAAGATTATGAAGATGGCAACTATTCCCTCTATTAGCGGATTGTTGTAGGCGACAAGGCTTGAGGCTTGAGGAGAGAAACCTCCTGTAGCCACAGTAGAGAATGCTGTGCATACAGCATCATATAAGGGCATTCCCGCTGCAGCAAGCAGGATGATCTCAATTGCATTCAAGAGTAGATATACTTTCCAAAGTATTCTAGCAGTCTCAACCGCTCGAGGGGTTATTGTGTCCTTGGTCGGCCCGACGGTTTCCGCCCGGTAGAGCTGAAGACCTGCGACTCGCAACTGCGGAAACACGGCGACTACCAGAAGAATTATCCCCAGTCCGCCTATGAGTTGCTGGAATGATCTCCAGAAGAGAAGACCGTAATAGGTATGATCATCAGCTATCTGGAGAATCTCATCAGTTCCCATCAGCCTGGCCAAAAAGCCGGCCAGATGCATTGCTATGCTGTTGTCGGCCAGGGTAGAATTCACTATGTAGTAGCCCAGGGAATTGTATTCTGAGAGTATCGTTGCCCCGGTGGCGGAAAAGCCCGATATGGATTCAAAGAGAGCGTCAACCGGGCTCAGTCCCTGGAATACGAAGGGGAGCGATCCAAAGAAGGTGGCAAATAACCAGCTAAGCGTAACGGCGGCGAACGCCTCTTTATTGCCAACTGTCCCCTTCTCGCCCAGTCGCTTCAGGACTATGCCAGCAGACACCGAGATTATTGCCGTCAGGGCAAAAGATACCACTCCATCTGTCTCATGATAAAATGCTGCAACCATCCCTGGAAGAAGCAATAGCAGTCCCAGGATCTTCAGAACAGTGCCGATAATGTCAAGGACGATTCTCGCGTTCATGCCGCATCCCCCTTGAGCTCAGGCTTTTCAGATCATTGAAAAGGGACCCAGAAGCCCAAATTGACCTATCTGAAGCTCGCCTCAGACGCGGTCCCAGGATATAAAGGTTTCCAGTTTTTTACCATGGCTGCATTGCCAATTTGTATATATCGGCAAAGCGACTAGGGCAAAGCATGTTCGCCCTTCTCTTCGACCCAAGCGCCGGCGCAGCCGGAGACATGATCATGGCTTCGCTCCTCGACTTAGGAGCGGATGAAAATAGGGTATGCAAGGCAGTGGAGTCAGTGGGCTGCCGCCTGGAGATCACCCGGCAGGAGAAGGGGCATATCGCAGCCACCAGGGCCCAGGTGATCTCCGACCGCAGGTATCACTCCATAGAGGAGGCGATATCCATTCTGCAGGGCTCAAGCCTGCGGGAAAAGGCTCTGAAAAAAGCTCTAGCCGCTCTGGATATTCTCGCAGAGGCGGAGAGCCGGGTGCATGATGTGCCAAAGAGCCGGGCCCATTTTCATGAGGTCGGTGCCCTGGATGCGCTGGCGGATATAGCCGGCTCCTGCGAGGCCGCTGCCAGCCTGAATGCTGATCGAATCTTATCCCGGCCCGTCTCCGTAGGAGGAGGCTATGTCCAGACTGCCCACGGGCTCCTTCCCGTTCCCGGCCCGGCGGCTCTGGAGATCCTGCGCGCTCATGATATTCCCTGGATGGGGGGACCGGTGGACAGTGAGCTTCTCACTCCTACCGGAGCGGCTCTGCTGGCGGCACTGGTGGATGAGTTCGTTGCTCGCTTTCCCCTCATGAAGGTGAAAGGTGTGGGCTACGGCGCGGGCAGTCGGGACCTGGCTGTTCCCAACCTGCTGCGAGCGCTCAAAGCAGATGTCGCCCCTCCTGGCAGCGAGGGCGAAACGGATCAGGATCATCATAAAGATCGGGTGGTCCAGCTGGAGACCAATGTGGATGATGTCACCGGCGAGGTTTTAGGCCATCTGATAGAGCAGCTCATGCAGGCAGGAGCGCTGGATGTCTCCGTCATCGCAGCGGTGATGAAGAAAGGGCGGAGCGGGAATGTCATCCGGGCTTTAACCCGGCAGGAGGATATGTCCAGGCTGGCGAGAATAATCGTGATGGAGACGGGATCGCTGGGGGTTCGAGTTTTTCCAAGTCTGCATCGCTTTGTCGCCCAGAGAGAAGAGAGATTTGTGGAGCTGAAGATCGATGATGTGATCTACAGCGCTGCGGTGAAGATCAGCCGGATGGACGGCAGCCTCATCAATGTCAAAGCGGAATACGAAGACTGCAAACGGATAGCAGAGAAGGCAGGCATACCCCTGCGCATGGTGATCAAAAAAGTGGAAGAATCGGGTTGGCGGGCAGCAGATCTATGATTCGTGCCATCCCTTTTTGTTACTTATTTTATCTATGTTGTTTTTTTATAACTATGCTGCCCGCATACCCTCTTCTTCGATCCTTCTTCTTTGATACTTCTTCTCCGATCCCTCTCTTTTCATATAACCGTTTCATTATACTAATATAGTCTTAGTTGTAATTCATATTATATATAGTTTGTGTAAATAATAATAGTAAGAGCGCTCATATCCCTGGTGGAAGGAGGCTTTAGCCGGGGTCGGGAAGAATTTCAAGTATTGCGAAGGAGGAAGCGGGAAATCCCCATCCTTTAGGGCGGTCTCCCGGACTCGCAGTCCGGGGGAGTTGCGGCGAAATCGCAACAGGATGAAAGCGAAGTCCATTGCCATGATTACTTTCACGCCGCCCTCAGCTAATATAAGTATTAGGTATACTTACCCGTATTCGTTTGATGATCAGCTACAAGTACCCCATATTCCCGAACAAGATAACTCGATGGAAGTTGGCGGAGAATTTGGATGCTTGTAGGTGGCTCTATAATCGGCTTCTCCAAGACCTGAACGAAGCAAAAGAAAAAGGCATCAAGCTCAAGACATATGATACTCAGAATATGATTCCTTCTCTGAAGCTTGAGAATCCAAAACTCAACCAAGTCTATTCCAAGGTTCTTCAGATGGTGAATTACACTCTTTAGTCTAACATCAAAGGCCTCTCAGCATCTAAGAAGTACGGTCGAAAGATTGGTCATATCAGATTCAAGGGATATGGTTGGTATAATACCCTAAATTACAACCAATCAGGCTTCAAAATCAATCCAGATCATAATATATTACATCTCTCTAAGATCGGAGAAATGCGGATCAAGGTTTATCGAAAGATCGAAGGTTGTATCAAAGCCGTCATAATCAAGAGAGAAGGCGAGAGACGGTTTGCCATAGTCCAGGCCGATCAGGAACCACAGCCTTTACCAGAAACCGAAGAAGCAGTAGGTCGGTCTGACCTCCTTCGTGGTTGATTCTGAAGGCAATGAGATGGAGAATCCAAGATGTGCAGAACAATCTGACGATAAGCTTGCTAGACTGCAAAGAAGGCTGGCCAGAGCGGTGCGGGGATCGAATAACTATAGAGCGATCAAGGATAAGATTGCCAAATTGCACAGGAGAATCAACTGCCAGCGAGATGATTTCCTGCATAAGCTCTCCCGGATGTATGTCAATCGCTTCGATATAATTTGCGTCGAGGATCTTGATGTCAAAGGTCTAATAGAGAAAAGCCATAATAATAGTATGCATCGCAGCATTCATGATGCATCCTGGTCAAAGTTTATATTCATGCTCTCTTACAAGGCTCAAAGTGCTGGTCGAAAGCTGATAAAAGTAGATTCCAGGAACACCACTCAAAGGTGTTCTGCTTGTGGAAGCATCGTAAAGAAATATCTGTCGGTACGAGTACATTAGTGCCCTTATTGCGGATTATCATGCGATCGAGACTACAATGATTCCAGGAATATACTCATCACAGGGATGGAACAGCCCGTAGCGCCCACCGAGTCGAAACCTCTACATCACATATCAGTGATGCAAGTTTTGGCGATGAAGTGGGAAGCCATGCCCTTCAGGATGCGGTAGTTCACTCGTAAGATTGATTAATCTGCCCACAGAGAGTCCTCCTGTGATGCGTTTTGACTCTTCCATCCGGCTCTTTGATAGCGCCAGAAAGCTGATGCCCGGCGGGGTCTCCAGCCCCGTGCGCGCCATCTCTCCCCATCCCTTCTACACCGCGCGGGCAGACGGCCCCTATCTATGGGACTGCGACGATAACAGGTTCATCGATTACTGTCTGGCTTACGGTCCCATGATCCTGGGCCACCGCCATCCGGCCATAAGAGAGGCAGTGGCCGATCAGATGGACCGGGGGTGGCTTTACGGCACTCCCAGCGAGCTGGAGGTCAGCCTGGCCAAAAGGATTTCCGGTCATTACCCCAGCATGGAGCGGCTGCGCTTTGTGAGCAGCGGAACCGAGGCCACCATGGCGGCAATTCGCGTCGCCCGGGGGAGCACGGGCAGGGATATGATCATCAAGATCGAGGGCGGCTTTCATGGCGCTCATGACAGCGTCCTGGTTAAAGCGGGCTCGGGTGCCACCACCCTGGGGATTCCCGACTCCAGTGGCGTTCCTATAGACGCGACCAGAAACACCCTCCAGGTGCCATACAACGATCCAGCTGCCCTGGAGGAGGTGCTGGAGCGCAACTCCAGTCAGATCGCCTGCCTGATCATGGAGCCGGTGCTGGGAAATATCGGCCCCGTCCTGCCGGAGAAGGGCTACCTGCAAGAGGTACGCCGCCTGACGGAGAAGAACGACATCCTCCTGATCTTCGATGAGGTGATAACCGGCTTCCGCCTCTCCCTGGGCGGAGCGCAGGAGCTCTTTGGCATCAAGCCCGATCTGACCACCCTGGGTAAGATCATCGGCGGAGGCTTCCCCATTGGGGTATTCGGTGGCCGGGCCGACCTCGTGGACCAGGTGGCTCCAGGGGGAGCAATATATCAGGCGGGAACGTTCAATGGAAGCCCGGCCTCCCTGGCCGCTGGCCTGGCAACACTGGATGTCATGGAAAAGGAAGACACCCTCAAGAAGCTCAACCGGACGGGTGAGAAGATGAGGTCGGCCTTAAAGGAGATAGTGGAAGATCTGGGGCTCAACTGGAGCGTGGTGGGCATAGCTTCCATGTTCAAGATATTCTTCGGCCCCGAGCCGCACGATTATGCTCAGGCTTTAAAGTGCGACCGGACCGGCTACCTGCAGTTCTTCCAGCGGATGCTCAACTCCGGCATATTCCTCACCCCCAGCCAGTACGAGACCGATTTCATATCCGCGGCCCATACCCAAGATGTGATTGATACCACTCTGGAGGCGTTCCGCTCCTGCCTGAAATGCTGACCGTGGGAACGCGGGGCAGCCCTTTAGCCCTGCGCCAGACGGATATAGTCCGGGAAAGGCTGAATGCTCAGGGGGTCCAGACCGAGCTGGTCAAGGTGAAGACCAGCGGGGACGTCTTCCTGGACAAGCCCCTCCACCAGCTCACCGGTTTTGGGGTCTTCGTGGCGGAGATAGACGAGCGCATGCTCTCGGGAGAGATCGATCTTGCCGTGCACAGCATGAAGGACCTCCCCACCAAGAGGCCAAAGGAGTTGACCGTCTCCGCTGTCCTGAAACGGGACTCCCCTTACGACGTCCTCCTCTGCCGGAAGGATTCTGTGGGAAGCATAGAGGAACTGGATCGGGGGGCAATAGTGGGCACATCGAGCATGCGGCGGATGGCTCAGCTTCTCCGCGCCCGTCCCGATCTGGACATCCTGAGCCTGCGGGGAAACCTACAGACCAGGCTGGGCAAACTGGAGCGGGGAGACTACGATGCCATAGTCCTGGCCGAGGCAGGCCTCGAGCGCATGGGCCTCAAACCTGATTATGTGAGGCTGGATGGAGATAGGTTTGTTCCCTCTGCCAATCAGGGGACGATAATCGTGGTTGCAAAGGCCGGATCTATTGCTGAGGAATGCTCTCGCACTCTGGATGATGCTCATAGCCGATCTGAGACCATGATCGAGAGAAGGATCATGGAGACCGTGGGCGGAGGCTGTGTGGTGCCCATGGCAGCTCATGCCCGGGTGGAGAACGGTGTGGCCAGGGTGCTGACAGAGGTCCTGTCCCGGGACGGCAAGAGGTTTGTCCGCCTGGAGGAGGAGATATCTCTAAAGGAGGATTATCTGGCCCTGGCCGGGGATATGGGAGAGCGGCTGATGAGGATGGGGGGAAGAGAGCTGGTGGACGAGGCGGTGAGGTTTTTTGGCAATCGGTAAGGTTTATCTGGTGGGAGCAGGCCCGGGAGAACCGGAGCTGCTGACGATTAAGGGAAGAAAGAGGCTCATGGAGGCAGATGTGATCCTCTTCGACCGGCTGCTCGACTCCCGGATGCTGGAGGGAGTGAAGGGAGAGCTGATCGATGTGGGCAAGAACGCTGGCAGGCACAAGCTGAAGCAGGAGGAAATAAACCAGCTCCTGGTGGACAGGGCAGAAGAGGGAAAGGTCGTGGTCCGGCTGAAGGGCGGGGACCCCTACCTCTTCGGCCGGGGAGGCGAGGAGGCGATCGCCTGCCGGGAACGGGGAATTCCTTTTGAGGTTGTGCCCGGCGTCACCTCGGCCATCGCCGCTCCCGAGCTAGCGGGAATTCCGGTCACCCACAGAAAGGTGGCCTCGGCCCTGACCATAGTAACCGGCCATGAGGAGCCGGGAAAGGACTCGCCATTGGACTGGAATGCGATCGCCGGGCTGGAGGGAACCCTGGTGGTGCTGATGGGCGTCTCCCGGCTGGAGGAGAACACCAGAAGACTCATCCAGGCGGGAAAGTCCCCTCAGACCCCGGCGGCGATGGTGGAGAAGGGCGGCTGGCCGGATCAGAGGCTGATTGTCGGGACTTTAGGCGATATCGCAAAAAGGGCAAGCGAAGAGAATGTGGAGTCCCCGGCCATTCTGGTGGTGGGAGATGTCGTCAGTCTGGCAGAGGTTCTCGCCCCGGAGAAGATCGCCATCCTCAGGCCGGAGGGCCAGCAGGAGGAGTCGGTGGCCCTGGCGGAACGCTACGGATTTGTTCCCTTATCCGCTCCGGCCATCGCCCTGGAGAGAAAGCCTCTGCCACCGGACCTGAAAGAGAGGATCAATGCCGCAGATTGCGTGGCCTTCACCAGCGCCAACGGGGTGCATATTGCCCTTGAGGATAAAGCCATATCTGCAGCTTTAGCGGCAAAGACGATCGTCGCCATCGGCCCCAGGACAAAACAGGCCCTCGAGGAGTACGATCTCCAGTCACAGATGCCGGACAGCTACAGCTCTGAAGGGCTGGAGAGTATGCTCCGGGGTCGATACAGAAGCATCCTCTTCCTGCGCAGCGCCCAAGGGAGCCGGTATCTTTCAGATGGCCTGAGAGCGGCGGGAATAGCTGTGGACGACATTCCCCTTTACGGGGTGGTGGACTCCTCTGATCCCCGCCTGGACCGGCTGATAGAACGGGCGGGTGAGGTGGATATCTTCGCCTTCACCAGTTCCTCAACTGCAAAAAATCTTGTTTCCAGGGCCAGGGAGATGGGGAGGGAAGAGGAGTTGCGCAGGGCTTTGGCCA
>JAXDAR010000086.1:0-14540 GCA_034679645.1 Methanothrix sp.
ATGAGCCAGCTTCCTATCCCTGAGCTGTGCTCCCGACTTGTCATACAGATAGGCAATAGGAACCGTGTCCACCAGGTTTGACTCATCTATGCTGTTATTGAAACCCTCTTTGCCCTCGCTCTCCACAAAGAGGCTCCAGGTCACATTTTGAAAGCGATTAGCCTGGAGCAGGTTGGCTCCGGATTCAAGGATCATGATACCCTGGAGGTCATCGACGAATTCGTTTTTCAGAACCTCGCAATTGGAGGAGGATACCATCTGCATAGCAGTATCGCTGATATCTGCAAACCTGTTCTCAACAATCCGGTTATAATCCCCCACCTCCAGGTAAAGGGCGGCGGTGAAGTCTTCCACTTGATTCCCGATAATAGAGTTGCGGCTGGAGTTGTCCAGTATTATGCCATACTCTCCCTCACTCATGCTGTTGTTATTGATCTGCAATCCTATAGCATTCTGAATGTTAAACGCCTTGCTGCACCGGCTGATATTATTATCCTGCAGGCTGCTGTTGTGGCACTTCAAAGCCGCCAGGCCGATCTCTCCGCCGTTGATCTCATTTATCTGAAAATCGACCTCGCTAACATTGGCCAGCAGAGCAGCACAACTGGTGGGAAGTTCTGCATCCATTATCCTGATCAGATTGTCGGTGACAGATATGCTGCTCCCATTGGAGAGAAGGATGCCATAGCTTCTGCTGGAGATGTTATTTCCCTGGATCTGAACCAGGCTTGAGTTGTCAAGCCATATGCCCCAATAGGCGTCTGAAATGCTGTTCTCACTGATCCTGTTTCCATCAGACTCCCCCAGGAATATCGATATATTGCAGCCGGCCAATTCATTTTCGATTATGCTGTTGTTGCCGGAGGACTCTCTTAAGGCCACTCCACCTCGAGAATTTCTTATCAGGTTTCCTGTTATCGTGTTTCCTTCTGAGCCGGTGGCAAGTATTGCCGGACTGGCATCTTCAAATACGCAGTCTTTAATGCTGTTCCTCTGGGAGAGGAGATAGACTGCAGCTCCCGAATATCCCTGAAAGGTCAGCCCTTCCAGGAGGCATCCATCTGAAGATACTGTGATTCCGTTCTCTTTGCCGTTCCCTTCAAGTATTATCGGGCCGCTCTCCCCCAGAAGAGGCATAATGCTGAGAGTCTTGTTGAGTACGATCTCCTCACTGTAGTTTCCCGGCTTGACATATATCGTATCGCCGTCATCGGCTTCTGCCACCGCCTCCTGGATGGATCTGAAATTGGAGAAACCGTCGTCATCTACAATGTGAGTTCTTGCGCCATCCACTGGAATGAACCAGATTATAATGGCCATGAGGATGATCAATGGTAGTCTTGGCATGGGTAGTACTTGCCAAGGCACCTTTTATAGTTAATGCATTTGGGGAAAATTGAGTCTATGTCAAACCCCTTTATTTCCAGTGGAAAAAACAGCCCTGATTTCTTGTCTGGATGAAAGGAAAATCCTAAAAAATTATATCAAAATGAACGATTTTATGATAATGTTATTTTGCAAGTCATATATCTATAAGGGCATAATCCGCTCTATCAACGTCCACCAGTTCATCAATCAATCGACCACAAAATTTTATATACATTCATTATAAATAATTTTTCTTTATTTTGCGGGACCGCTCAAGTCCATCGATCACGGCCAACTCATTCAATTTATGAATACGAAAGGATAAGCCTTATCTACTTCTCCATCCATGTTTTCTGATGGTCGATGATCAGATGACAGACATCCAGCCGCATAAACACTGTATGGTCTGTGGCAATTCCGTGCGCGCAGACGAGAACTTCTGCGATGAGCTCTGCGAATCGAAGTACAGGTCGGCACAGAAACGTCAACAGATTATATTTATAATATTTATATTGATAATGGGACTGATATTGTTTATGCCATCGATTCTCAAGACCACCGGGTGAAAGATGAGACAAGCAGTCATAACTCTGATGTTATTGGCGGCGATTGCCCTCTCTTTCTGTAGCAGCGCCAAGGGCGATTACATCGAAGTCAGGGATGTCACCATGCGCCTGGATAAGGATAGAGCCACATTCGACCTCAATTACACTCTGGATGCTTTTACTCGCTTTTATGTACTCGCTTTAGGATGCCGGCATCTTGAGCCGGAACTGGTCTCCTTCCTGGGCGGATACAAAGATGTCAAGCTCATAAAGGCTGATGAGAATAAAGCATCTTTGCAGGTCAACGGAGCGGGAAAGAATCTGGACAATTGCTACTTATTCTACTCCCGTCCCTTTGGCAGCAAGGATAAGCCTCTGAAAAGAGGAGTGGAGAAGCTCTCCGTGGTCTATCCTGGCGGCAAGGTTGATACATTTTACAATGTCAATTCCACCCAGAACGTCTTCTGCAAGGCTGATTAGCCCTGCCAGCCATATCTGAGGCGGAAATCCTCCAATAATGGTTTTGAGTCTTCAGAATGGTATTACTTCTAAAAAAGCGATATTAGTCTAAAGGGATGCACGCCTGGAGATTAATTCGCTTGTTACTGAGTGATCGGGTGGATCTTACACCAACATTTGTAATAAATTAAAATAGATGATGATTTGTTCACGTTTTGTGCTACAATTCCTCATTTGTGTCATAGATACTTAAATTGCATGGGTGAAATAAGTATAGATCATAGAATCTTATTGGATATAAGAACTTTAGGGGTGTGGAGTTTGAAAAGAAATAGAGAAGAGATAATTTCCCAGATTCTGAGTGTATGCATGGACGGAGCAATCAAGACTCATGTCGTATATCAGTCAAATCTGAATTTTAAAACCGTGGAGCCTTATCTGGATCTCCTGGTGAAGAACAATCTCCTGGAGGTCCAGCATGGAAAAAAGAAACTCTATGAGACCACAAAGAAGGGAGAAAATCTTTTGAAAGCCATGGATAGTGTAAACAACATGGTTGGATTCAAACCCCTTTAGGGATTCCTATCTCTTTAGGGATTCCTATCTCAATAGACAGCAGTTCAAATAGATCGGAAAAACAAAATGCATCTCAAAACCATGGCATATACTGCGGATAGGCCAGATATGCTATCCGCTCCTTTTGCAAATCGGATTTATGAGATCTGTGTAGTCCTTAATGTTTGGACTTTATATACTCCCTTCTGACATTTACTTTCTTTTTCAATCATTTAATTCTGTCTCCATGCGATTCAAGAACATAGCTAATTTGCACCCTTCCGGCAACCTAGCCCAGAATGCGATATCAGGCGTTTGGAGATACCATTTCGTATCGAGAGATTCATGAAACCTTATCGTGTTATACCAATCCATGAATTTGTCAAAACTATCAAACCTAAATCGATTCTTTTCGTACGTATCATTCCATTTTTCGATTTTACCATTGACTTGGGGTCGCTTAATCGGAGACAATATATGGATTATTTTATTCTTTTTAAGGAAATCCTCAAACTTGCTATCAGCATAATCATTTTTATTTCTCTTATTAGAATGGAACTGCGTCCCATGATCGGTCATAACCTCACGAATGGATGTCAGCCAGCCAAATCTATCCAAAGCCTCCTGGAGAAGTTTGATGCTGTTCTCTGTCGTCTCCGCATCAAATTCGCCCCCGGAAAGAATGCGACGCGAGCTGTCATCCAGGACCACGCAAACCTCTTTGCCATTGATCTTGCTGATATGCCAATCGAGATGGACAAGGCTCAAACTGTGATCTCGCTCCCATCGAACCCATGGTTTTCTTCGCTTAGATTTGTTGGGATTTCTCTTTGCCAGACCATGAGCCATTAACACTTTATGGATGGCATTATGCGGTATATGTATTCCGTGGGTGAATTCTATGATCGCTTCCAGACGCCTCGCGCCAAGATTTTGCTCTTTGTGGACTTGGAGGATTAGATCCACAGAGGCCTTATCTAGCTCCTTTTTCTTTCGTCCAAATTTCCTTATGTCTAGCAGCGTCTTGGTTTTAATCCAGTGCATCCAGACTCGCTTTACTGTTGATTCGCTAATTTTCAGATCCTTAGCGATTGATTTGGTGCTATAGTTATTGGTTTTATAGCGGATTATGTACCTGATTTTTCTAAGAGTCAACTTTACGATTTTGTTCTTCTTTCCCATGCGCCAGTGATGGGTATATAAAGTCAAGAGTTTCGGGACTACACATATTATGGCAAGCCATCGAAAGATTTAAGTACTTAAGATTACAAACGTAAAGTAGCTAACCGTGAGATGTTGATATAAAACCGATCGAATAAATATTGGCAACGCTCTATTATTAAGCTTAAAAGAGAGGATTTCAATGTCAAAACCATCTGTTAACATCACCTTATCGAACCAGTAGAGAATGGCAAGCTTGTTTATCTGGCAGCGGTGCCTATGGCTGCAGGTCTGACATCAGAGAGTTTGCTATCCTTCCGCCTGAAGATGCATAATAACGGCAGCGAACAAGAAACGCTAAAAAAAATTACCGTGGTTCTTCAGCCCCAGCCAGGTCAACCGGGCAATCCCCCGCCGAGGATCTTCAGCTTCAGTCGGAACATTCCGATCTCCTCAAATGGAATTAGGGAAACTTTTATCGCATCGGATGAAAAAATTCCCATTCCTCTTTTTCAACTATCACATGCCCAGATCAGCCTGTCCTTTTATGGTCACAGTGAACCTATCACGCTCAACTTCCAGCTAGCCAGTCACAGAAGCCCAACCCCACAAGGGAGCCTTCGCTTCTTCGGTAACACTCGCGATATGGACTTTGATGAGTATTTCTACCAAAGCAGGCACACAGACCTTGGCCAGTTCTTTGAATATGATATGAAGGTCTGTAGATGGAATGAAGATGTAGGTAAATTCACAAAAACTAAGCCTGGAACATCGGGGGATAGCAACGAAGACTATTTTGGCTTTGGCAAACCTCTCTATGCGATGGCCGACGGGACAGTGATCAGCTTCACCAATGATGTGGAGAATAATCCCGCTCCATCGGAGCGCGCCTTGATTCGACTAAGGGACGAAGAGGCAGGTCCTGTTGGCGCTATAAGCTTAGCCCGCCTCTCCGAAAAGCGGATGGCCACCTCCGTGAGGACAGCAGAAGGCAAGCTCAAGATCATTATCTGGGATACGGTCCTCGATAGCAACCAGATGACTGAGCTGCAGCTCGTCCGCTTAGGGGATATCGAAGGCGATGCAATCATACGGGCGGCAAGCGTGGCCCTCTCTGATAGACGACTTGTGACCGTCGTGCGCACCTCGCCCGGCCCGCTCAAAGTCATCGTCTGGAATATCTCGTCAGATGGCCAGACACTCACACGAATGGGTGAGGATGAGGCCGGTGTAGCAGGGCAGATGGCGGTTGCGAAACTAAAAGGCGATCGTATTGCAGTCGCGGTGCAAACAGCTGAAGGCGATCTGAAGGTGATCATCTGGGATATCTCTCAAAATGGTCTATCAGTAAAACGGGTCGGCGACGAGCTCGCTGGTGCGATAGAGAAGGTTGATATTGTCGCCGTCAGCAACAACAGGCTGTTCACTGCGGTACAGACATCAGGGAACAATCTAAAGGTCATTGTCTGGGACGTGGCGGACGATGGCACTATCACACGCCGCGGCGATGAAGGAGCGGAGAGCATTTCTGATCTTGGGGCAACGCAGGTCAATTCGGAAGGCCAGCGTGTAGTCACCGCAGTGAAAACAGCCGCAAATAGACTAAAGCTGATCGTCTGGGACATAGATTCCAGCGGCAATCCAGAGCGTAGAGACGACCTTGAGGAGGACGGAGAGATCTCGGCACTCTCTGTCTCCGGTTCAATTAATGAAAGAAATGAACTCGCCACCTGCGTTATCACGAAGGCCGGCACCCTAAAGGTGAACACCTGGAAATCCGCAAGTGAGAGTGGCGATGCTTTTGTGGGATTGACTCGTTTTAGCAGCAGTCAAGCAGGCACAACAAACCTCATGGATGTGCTGTACCTGGCAGGTGGTGGAAATTCTCAAAATATAGTAGTAACAGCGGTTCGGACCGTCAGCGGAAATCTCAAGCTCATCGTCTGGTGGGTGGCCGCAGGCGGTGGAAACCACGTCTATCTCCTGCACGGCGACGAGCTGGTCTATTTTGCCCACATGATGAAGGGATCCCTTGACCCAGCGGTCTGCAAGCTTGGGGCATCTGTCAAGCAAGGTCAATTTGTGGGCAGGATGGGAAATTCAGGAGCGTCCGGCGGACCTCATTGTCATATCGAAGCCTCTCAGGCCCCGATGGGTATGACGGCGGAAGAGATGATCCAGGCGTACCGTCAGGGCACGTTGAGCGTGATCTATCGTCCCATGCCTTTTCATAACGCTCAGGCGATGAAGCTGACTGATGTCAAACCCGGCATCCTCGCAGATAACAAGTTTTCAATAGTCGACGGCGAGGGATTCTACTATGAGCCAATGGCGATCTGGCCGGGGCTGACCACTCCAGGGATTCCCACCGGCAGATCCGAGATGGCCTTCCACGGGATCAAAAGCAGTGATTACCAGAAATTATTTAATAGGATCACCGGCGCCGGCTATCGGCTGGTCTGGATTGATGGCTACGCGGTGGGCAGCGACCTGCGCTTTAATGTGCTGTTCAGGCCGGATGGTGGGGACTGGTCCGCTCACCACAACCTCAACGGTAAGGAGTACCAGGAGGTCTTCATGAACCAAAAGAAAGAAGGACGGAGACTGGTTCATGTCAACAGTTACCGTAGCAACAACCGAACGCTTTACGCCGCTATCTTCCGCAGGACCGGTGGCACATTCCCCATCGCCTACCACAATCTCCCGCAGGAGGAGCATCAAGAGAGATTTAATTCGTTGAAGGCTGATGGATTTGTGCCAATAAACGTCTCTGTTGTCTCAGAGAATGGCCAACTTCGCTACACCGCTTTCTATGAGAAGCGCAACGTCGGTGGTTTCTTGCTCAAGTCGTCCCTGACGCCTGAGCAATACCAGATCGAATTTGACGAACACAAGGATAAGGATGATGGGTTTAGCATTACCTACCTGGATGCTTATGAACACGATGGAAATGTGCGTTTCGCAACTATTTGGAATCAAGAACATAAAGGCATCACACGTGCACGCCACCATTTGACAGGTGACGGGTATCAGAAAGAGCATGAAAAAGCGCTTAAGGATGGTTTCCTGACTGCCATTGTAGCTGGATATGCCCTTAATAACAAGCCTCGATTTTTGGGGGTATGGCGCAAATAGATTCAGAGGTTCTTTAATGGTGAGCAATCAACAATGGAAAATAGTTATTGGTGAATGAACTCCAAGGTATAGAGACTGAGCATAGAATCCGAGGGTATTCTCGGCGTAGACAGTATCAATAATTCAAGTAATTCGCCCACTGAGCCCTTATCTTGCGGGAAGAATGCTGCATGATCAATCCTGAGAAAAATCAGTCCAGAGATAAGACTAATGAGGCAGGCACAGGCAAGACCAGCTCTATATTGCCATCTATCTCCCTTCCTAAGGGTGGCGGCGCGATACGGGGTATGGGGGAAAAATTCTCGGCAAATCCAGTTACTGGAACCGGCTCTATGAGTATCCCCATTTTCACGTCTCCTGGCCGATCGGGCTTTGGCCCGCAGCTATCGCTCTCCTATGACTCTGGCTCAGGAAATGGTCCATTCGGCCTGGGCTGGAGTCTCTCCCTTCCCTCCATAACCCGCAAGACCGATAAAGGCCTGCCCAGATATCAGGATGTAGATGAGTCAGACACCTTCATTCTATCAGGCGCTGAAGATCTCGTCCCAGTACTAATTCCCGGAGACGAAGATGGAGAATGGAGGCAGGATCCATTCGAATCTGAAGATGGAAATTTCGCAATCAAGCGTTACCGCCCAAGAGTTGAGGGCCTTTTCGCCCGGATAGAGCGATGGACAAACAGGGAGACAGGCGATATCCACTGGCGTTCCATATCGAAAGATAACATCACAACGCTGTATGGTAATTCAGCCAGCTCCAGAATCGCCAAACCTAGCGATGATCCAACAGATAGATCCATTATCTTCAGCTGGCTGATCTGCGAGAGCTATGACGATAAAGGCAACGCCATTTTCTATGAATACGCGGCAGAGAATTCTGACAATATTGATACCTTCCAAGTGCATGAGAAGAATCGTAGTTCCCTGATTCGTTCTGCCAACCGCTACTTAAAGCGCATATCTTATGGCAACCGCACTCCTCGTCAGACAGGTGAAAACCTGTCACAGCGCAACGACTGGCTATTTGAGGTTGTGTTCGACTATGATGAAGGGCACTATGAGATGTTACCTGTGGATGCCAGGAATCGCCAGTTCGTCCGAGCATCAAGAGATAGGACACAAGATTGGCCGGTTCGCCTGGACCCATTCTCCAGCTACAGGTCTGGCTTTGAGGTGCGGACATATCGCCTATGCCGTCGCGTGTTGATGTTCCATCATTTCCCAGATGAGCTCGGGATAAATGACTATCTCGTCCGCTCGACTGAGTTCGTCTATAACGAAAATCCTGTTGCTTCTTTCATCACCGAGGCTATCCAGTCGGGATACCTCCATGAAGCGAATAGCACATATCTAGAGAGAACCCTGCCAGCCCTGGAGTTCGAGTACAGCAGGCTGCCGGATATCGAGAGTGCCGATGAGATCGATATAGAGATAATCGATTCTGATAGCCTCAAAGATCTGCCTTATGGCCTGGACAGCACGAACTACCAGTGGGCCGACCTGGACGGGGAGGGTATATCCGGCATCCTCACAGAGCAGGGAGGTGCATGGTTCTTCAAGAACAACTTTGGGACAGGGAGTTTCGGCGTCATGCAGGTACTCCGGTCAAAGCCGTCCCTCGCAGATTTAGGCGGCAGGCAGCAGCAGCTCATGGATCTTGCCGGAGATGGCCAGCTCGATCTAGTGGAGATGAGCCGCCCCGCGGCAGGTTTCTTCGAGCGAACTCTGGATGGAAACTGGGAGACATTTGTCTCCTTCAAGTCATCGCCCAATATCGCCTGGAATGACCCAAACCTGAAGTTCGTGGATCTCACAGGTGACGGACACGCTGATGTGATAGTCGCTGAGGATCAGGCCTTCATATATTATCCATCCCTGGCCGAGGAGGGATTCGGGCCGTCCACTAAGTTATCCAAGCCACACGACGAGGAGTTGGGTCCAAGGCTGATCTTCGCCGATGGCACTCAGTCAATCTACCTGGCGGACATGAGCGGCGACGGGCTAACGGATCTCGTCCGCATTCTCAATGGGGTGGTTTGCTACTGGCCGAACCTGGGCTACGGCCATTTTGGAGCTAAAGTGACCATGGATAATGCTCCTTGGTATGATTCTCCTGGAGAGTTCAATCAGCAGCGCATAAGGCTTGCGGACATCGATGGCTCAGGGGTCACGGATATAATTTACCTGGGGAGAGACGGCATATATATATATTTCAACCAGTCAGGGAACGGCTGGAGCAGGACCCATAAGCTGCCTTACCAACCCCAGATCGATAATATTACCTCAGTCAATGTTATCGATCTCCTGGGACACGGCACTGCCTGTCTGGTCTGGTCCTCGCCCCTTCCTGGCAGCGCAGGCAGACAGATGAAATATATAGATCTGATGGCCGGGGTAAAGCCGCATCTCCTGGTCTCGGTCAGGAACAACATGGGCGCCGAAACCCATGTAAATTATACATCATCGACAAAGTTCTATCTGGAAGATCGGGCTGCAGGCCAGCCGTGGATCACAAGGCTGCCCTTCCCGGTGCACGTAGTGGAGAAGGTGGAGGTTTACGACAGGCTCAGCAGGAACCGCTTCGTCACAAGATACAGCTACCACCATGGATACTTCGATGGCATAGAGCGGGAGTTCCGGGGCTTTGCGAGAGTCGATCAGCTGGATACGGAGGAGTTTGCAGCCCTGAGTGCCAGCAATGCGTTCCCAGTCGGCGATAATATAGATCAGGCCTCGCATGTCCCTCCAGTCCTCACGAAGACCTGGTTTCATACTGGCGCATACCTGCAGGGCCAGAGCATCAGCCACCAGCTGATGCACGAGTATTATGGCGCACCAAGGAAAGACTCCCCCAATTATGAGACCGAGATAGAGGTGTTCGAGGATACCCTTCTCGAGGATACGCTTCAGCCAGGCTCGATTCTCCTTGAGGACGGCGGACGCCTGGAATGGAGACTATCCGCTGAGGAGGAGCGCCAGGCATGCCGGGCCCTGAAAGGCTCTATGCTGCGCCAGGAGGTATATGCCCTGGATAATAGCCCCGAGAGTGCTCCGGACGGCTCATCCAGCAGCGATCATCCCTACAGCGTGTCGGAGAGCAACTTCTCGATTGAGATGATGCAGCCCGAGGGCGAGAACAGGCATGCGGTCTTTTTCGCCCATCCCCGAGAGGTCATACAGTATCATTACGAGCGCAACCCCGATGATCCCCGCATCGGCCACGCCCTCACCTTCGATGTGGACGCCTTCGGCAATGTTCTCCGGTCTGCCGCTGTCGGCTACGGCAGGCTGGCGGCCGATCCGGAGCTCTCCGAGAGGGATCAGAATAAGCAGACTCAGGTGCTCATCACCTATACAGAGAATGATTTCACCAATAGCATAGACACAGTTGATGACCACCATCCTCCTCTGCCGTGCGAGTCCATGACATATGAACTCACTTTCAGCCCAGGAGATCTGGAGCCAGGGGGCGCCGGGCGCTTCGAGTTCAGGAATCTCAGGGATATGGCAGAGTCTGCCAACATAATACCATATGAGGAGAGGCCTTCCGGGGGATTGCAGAAGCGACTGATAGAGCACGTTCGATCTCTGTATCGCAGGGACGACCTCTCCGGCCCTCTCCCCTTCGGAGAGCTGGAGCCGATGGCTCTTCCCTTCGAGACATATAAGCTGGCGCTGACTCCGGGGTTGATCTCCAGGGTCTATGGCGATAGAGTCAGCGATGCCATGCTGCTCGATGATGGAGGATACATTCACAGCGAGGGTGACAATGACTGGTGGATCCCATCAGGCCTGGTTTTCTACTCGCCGGATTCGGGTCACACGCCAGAGCAGGAGCTGGCCTTTGCCGGGGAGCACTTCTTCCTGCCCCACAGGTTCCTGGACCCATTCGGAGAGGTCTCCACGGTGAGGTATGATGAGCCTTACAGCCTCCTCGTGCTGGAGAGCGAGGACGCCCTGCACAACAGGATCACGGCAGGGGAGAGGGATGCTGAGGGCAACGTCGCTGCCAGGATTGATTACCGTGTGCTACAGCCCTTCCTGGCAACAGACCCCAACGGCAACCGCTTAGAGGTGGCCTTCGATGCCCTGGGGATGGTCGTGGGCACAGCCATCATGGGCAAGCAGGGAGAGAACAGGGGAGACGCCCTCGAGGGATTCGAGGCCGACCTGGACGATAATGTGGTCATTGCTCATATGGAAGATCCCTTCGACGATCCTCTATCGATCTTGATGGGGGCGACGACGCGTGTCCTCTACGATCTCCACAGGTACGTCCGAACAATTGACGAAGAAAACCCATCCCCCAATGCCGTTTACACTATGGCAAGGGAGACTCACAGTCTCGACCCAGGTGGGGAGGTATCCAGGGTGCAGCACAGCTTCCTCTACTCGGATGGCTTTGGCAGGGAGATACAGAAGAAGATCCAGGCAGAGCCAGGTCCCATAGAGGAGGGTGGTGCCGAGGTCAGCCCGCGCTGGGTGGGGAGTGGCTGGACGATCTATAACAACAAGGGCAAGCCAGTGAAGAAGTATGAGCCTTTCTTCGATGACACTCCTGATTACAGGTTTGCGATGGTTATGGGCGTGAGTTCGACTCTCTTTTACGACCCAGTCGAAAGGGTTGTCGCCACACTCCATCCTAACCACACCTATGAGAAGGTTGTATTCGACCCCTGGCATCAGGTGACATGGGATGTAAATGACAATGTCCTCTTGGCCGACCCCAGGGAAGACCCCGATGTTGGCGAGTTCTTCAGCAGGCTGCAGGAATCCGAGTTCCTTCCCACGTGGCACGAGGCCCGTGTGGGCGGCCAGATGGGCCCTGAGGAGCAATCGGCAGCCCAGAAGGCAGGTGGTCACTCGGCCACACCAACGCGAGCGTACCTGGACAGCCTTGGCAGGACCATCCTCACAATCGCAGATAACGGCTCAGAAGGAGAATACGCCACAAGGGTCGAGATCGACATCGAGGGCAATCAGAGAGCAGTGATCGACGCCAGGGGCCGTACTGTGATGAGGTACAGATATGATATGCTCGGTAGTGTCATAAGGCAGGAGAGCATGGATGCAGGCAGGCCCCATGACGCCAGCGACGAGGACGACCCCGACTGCGGGACGCGCTGGGTGCTCTCCGATATCACTGGAAATCCCATCTACAGCTGGGACAGCAGAGATCACAGGGTGCGCCAGGTCTACGATGCCCTCCGGAGGCCCACCCACCTCTACGTGCAGCGAGAGGAGGAACCGGAGGAGCTGGCCGAGAGGACGATCTATGGAGAGTCCCACCCTGACTCATTGCCAGGAGCAGCTAGTGGCTCGTTGAACCTGAGGGGAAGGGTCTACGCCCTGTTCGACGGAGCGGGGATGGTCACGAATTCAGGGATGAACCCGGAGACGAACCAGGAGGAGGCCTACGACTTCAAGGGGAATGCCCTCAGGACCACCAGGAGGTTCGCCCGCGAGTACAGGCAGAGGCTCGATTGGTTATCGATAGAGCCCCTTCTGGTGGCTGATGTGTTGGATCTCACTGCCCTGGAGTCGGCCCTCGAGCCCCTCCTGGAGCCGGAGAGCTTCATGACGGGGACGACTTACGACGCCCTGAACCGACCCACTACCCAGATGGCGCCTGATGGGACCATCGCCCTGCCCACTTACAACGAGGCCAACCTCCTGGAGAGAATCGAGGCCAACCTCAGGGGCAGCGATGATGTCACTGAGTTCGTGAGGGACATAGACTACAATGCAAAGGGCCAGAGAGTGTTCATAGAGTATGGAAACGGCGTCCTGACCACCTACGATTACGACGATGAGACCTTCCGCCTGACTCGACTGACCACTATGCGCGGGCAGGAGCCCCTGCAGGACCTCTTCTACTTCTACGACCCCGCCGGGAACATCACATCTATTCGGGACGACTCCCTGCAGACTATCTACTTCAACGGCGAGGTGGTGAGGCCCGACGCCGACTACACCTACGACGCCATATACCGCCTGGTCCGGGCCAGGGGCAGGGAGCACATAGGCCAGACCGGGCAGCCCCAGACATCCTGGAGCGACGGGTTCAGGGTCCGCCTGCAGCACTCCAACAACGGCCAGGCCATGCGCAACTACGCCGAGATCTATAGGTACGATGAAGTGGGAAACTTTTTCAGATTCAACCACCACGCAGCCGGCGGAAGCTGGATCAGGACCTACTTCTACGAGGAGGAGAGCATCATAGAGCCGGGCAGGTTCAATAACAGACTCTCCAGGACGGCTGTCGGCCTGGTCTCGGAGAACTACACCCATGACGAGCACGGTAGCATGACCTCCATGCCCCACCTGCCGGCCATGCGCTGGGACTTCGAGGACCAGCTCGAGTCAGTGAGCCTCGGGAGCGGCGGGACTGCCTTCTACGTTTACGATGCAGGCGGGCAGAGGGCGAGGAAGGTCATAGAGCACTCCGACGGCAGGAGGAGAGAGGAGCGGCTCTACATCGGCGGATTTGAGGTCTATCGGAGGTATAACGGCGCAAGCGGAGAGGTCCACCTGGAGAGGGAGACGCTTCACGTCAGAGACGGCAAGAGAAGGATTGCCCTGGTGGAGACGCGCACGTTGGGGGAGGACGAGTCGCCGCCGGAGCTGATACGGTATCAGATGGGGAACCACCTGGACACTGCTACCCTGGAGCTGGACGGGACTGGACAAATTATTACTTATGAAGAATATTACCCCTACGGGAGCACGTCCTACCAGGCTGTGAGGAGCCAGACAGAGACGCCAAAGAGGTACAGGTTTACAGGCAAGGAGAGGGACGAGGAGACGGGGCTGTACTACCATGGAGCGAGGTATTATGCGCCATGGTTGGGGCGGTGGACGGCGGCGGATCCGATAGGGATTGGGGATGGGATAAACTGGTACATATATGCGAGCGGGAATCCGGTGAGGCTGGTAGATCGCATTGGTACCGCGAACCGGGACTGGCTTGATAAGTGGGCGGATATTGAAACTACTGTGGTCGGCAAACTCTCAGAGTCTGGAGAGTTCGTGGGTGGGGCCTTGGTCGCTGTGGGCGAAGCGTGGAAAGAAGCGGGAAATGATACAACGGCTTGGATCGGTGAGACGGCTGGCGAATACGGTGGTACTGAAACCGCAAAGCTTGCTGGGCGTACATATGGTCGTGGGATCACTTTTTGGCTAAATTGGGTAGGTTATGCCGCGGAAAACGCAGGTGAAGCCCTAAAAGGATCTTTGAAAGCTCCTGAGAAGTTTGATACTGCCGTTCAGACATTGGCGAAAGGCATAGAGAAAGGCAACCTCGAAAGAGTCATCGCAG
>JAXDAR010000087.1:0-5535 GCA_034679645.1 Methanothrix sp.
AGCACCTGCCTGCATAAGGCCTGGAAAGAGGTTATCCGGGTATCCTGGCCATTCAGGTGGCAGGTGCCCACCTCAAGATCTTCATCCAAAAGCAAGGTGACCACATAGCAGGGTTCGGTTCCAGAGGCAGTGAGCACCGGCACCAAATAGCCCTTCAGATTCGCCTTTTCACCCGTGGGCTCATAATTATTCCAGAGGAGTTCACAGGCTCCTCTATGCGCAGATACCGCCGGCAAGATGGACCTGAGCCTGCCGGCATGCTTATCTCGCAGAATGGTTCTTGCCCCTCCTGAGGCCACCTGCCAGGGCGGCAATTTCTCGCTCTGGGGATTTTTGATGACCAGGGTCTCTTTGATGGTCATGGAGAAGCTGAAGTCCATCTTTATTTTGAAGAAGCCCAGGTTGATCACAAGGGTAAGGGAGACGCTGACCGAGGCGATCACTGATATGGGTATATTGGCATAGGACTCGTAGGTTATCTGGGCGTAGAGGGACAGCTGGACATTGACCGCCGCCTTGACCACTCCGAAATCCACCGAGCCGAAGAGCTTGCCCACGATGCCTAAGGTTCCCTGAAGCCAGAAGTAGTAGCTGTCCTGGATATCCTTTTTCTCCTCTCCGCTATTCAGGGCGGGGGTGGTAGGGTTCCACTTGGCGATCACCCCCTCGATGATGCCGACAATGGTGATGCTGATTCCCGCCTTGAAGACTCCCTTATCGATCTCCTTGCCCACGCCCAGCTTGAGGCCCAGGCCGAAGACGATCACCGGATTGAAGCTGCCGTTAGTGGCCTGGGGAACCTGGGTTGATGTGCCGCTGGAGAGCTTTCCAAAGTACAGGCCCCCTGCTCCCAGTATGGGTATACCGGGAGGGATTATCCCCTGGATCATGAAGGAGCGGGAGAAATCCATCTTCCAGGGGAAGCCCAGATCGACCTTGAAGTCGCCGTTGGTATAGACCTCCAGGGCCAGGATAGGTAAGGTGATGGTGAAGACGCCCAGCTCGAAGCTCCTCATGGCGTCAGGAAGCTTAAGCTCCGTCTGGAAGACGCCCATAGTGTCGCTGATCTTCCGGTACATTATCTCGAAGGCCAGGCCTTTGAAGATCTTGGCCGCCGGGCCGTCGAGGGCCAGCCTCAGGCCGTAGAGGTTGGGATCGCTGAAGATGACAGCCAGGTTGAGAAGGTAGCCGGACCTGGGTGAGGTCTGGGCCAGGGACCTTGTGCCGATGAGGGCGGGAGCAGCGGGTGGCGGGGATTCATCGAATCTGAGGATGCCGAAGTCGGCGGCGACGAGCCAGGAGACGCCGGGATCAAAGGCGATTGGATGGCCTGCGCTGAGCACCTCCATGAGCTTGTCGGGATCGGCGGGGAGGCCTTCCAGGGCTGCGATGGCATCCTGGACCTTGGTGATATTCTTGAGGCCAGCGATGCTTACATGCTGGCCTAGGGCGAGTAGACGCAAGTCTAGTATCTTGGAGCCTGTAGGAGATGGGGCAGGATCGTTGAGGAGATCCCAACCCAGGGGATTGCCATCGCCGTAGGCCTTTCCCATCATGGTGCATTTGATGGTTATGTCCACTGTCCTCTCACCATTCTTGTCGAGGTAGTTCAGGCCGATCTTCTGGATGTTGATGAAGCCGAGATCGAGGCTGAAGTCGCAATTGAAACCGACCGTTTTCTTTGTAAGGTTGATTTCTAGGGAAAGGCGGTTGAAGTTGATCTTGCGGAGGAGGTTCCAGGGAGCCTCCAATCTGAAGTCCAGGTCAGGGTCCACGAGTTTCATCAAATAATCTAGTATATCACCGAAGGAGATGCCATGTAGGCTTACAGTGAGGATGGACTCCGTCTCATGAGTTTGCTGATTCTCCTTCGTTGTCAGAGTGCACTGCAGGCTATCGCCGTGATAGCTTATTGCAAAGCCGAGGGCATCGCTGTCGCTAGCGAAATCGTATTTTACCTCGATATCGAGATCATAAACCTTAAGGGAGCCTGCTAAGGACCCCGAGTAGGTAGGGTCGGAGGATGCATCCCTCCGGCTGGAGCTGATGGCCAAGGCAGCCCTTATCGTCGGGCTGCCGGGCAGACCCTGGAGGGGCCAGTATATCGCTCCCTTGAAGTCGTAGGTCCTCATAGCAGTGTTGAACTTGAATGAGAGCTCCTCTACCTCAAGGCTCTGCAGATAGGTGGGCAGGCTGACGCTCCAGACGCCCTCACAGATCTGGTTTATCATCGCCTGGAGCTGGACCGTCCTCCCTTCCTCGATCCCGGCAGTGAGGATCCAGCCGCCAGTCTCGGACTTCTCGGCCGAGAGGTAGAGGGGAATGCCGACAACGTCCACCACCCCCTCTATGTACCCTGATGTCTGGAGAGCACCGGATCTTCTATCGAGGTGCAGAGCTGCAGCCACATCCCTGACGGTGAGCTTGTCCACACCATCGACTTGGATGAGCGGCCAGGGGGAGTTCGGCTTGAGCGTGAATCCGAACTGAGACAGCTCCCCCCTCGTGAGGTTGAGATCCATCTCCAGGCCGTATATTGTGAAGCCGAAGTCTGCGAGGCCGGGAGGCAGCATTGCAGCCAGATCGGCATCTATGAGGCTTGTCAGATCATCCAGGGTGGGAAGTGGGATCTCCTCTGAGAGGACCGTGAGCATCCAGTCCTCTCCGGGAGTGTACCGGGCGACCCTCACAAGGACGTCGACGGGGCCTAGCTCCAGTACGCCCTCGACCTCCCCAGTGATCGCCCTCTTTGTGCCGGATAGGGGCTTGAGGACATCAAAGGCTATGGAGATGTCCTTGATCTCAAGCTTATCGGGGATGATCACCCAGTCCTCCGTCGACTGAAGGCGGAATGAGAACTCTTCCAGGCTCGGGGCCGTGGGATTTACCACGAACTTAATGTGCCTGAGGGTGAAGCCTCGTAAACTCCCGATATCGCCGGGAAGAACTGAGGCGAGGTCCGGTCCTGCGAAGGAGGCGAGGTCGCCGAGGCTCGGGAGTTCCAGGTCAGCGCAGCTTTCGAGGGTCCAGTTCCCCATACCGGGAGGCAGGATGATGGTCGCAGTCAGAGGCAGCCTATGAGCGATATTGAAGGTGCCGCTCAGGGTTCCTATGATATCGAATCGTGATTGACCATCCCTTTGCACTACTCGCTCTACCAGGAGGCTGGCGGATATATCATCAAGTTCAAGGATGCCTGGTATAATAGCCCACAAAACGCGATCATCGGATTCGTTGCCCTCTGATGTAATCCCCACTTTAAAGGCGCGCAGGGCCTTCGAATCCATGTCGAAGGAGATGTAGAAGTCGTTGATTTTAAAGCCCTTCAGGCGGATTATATCTATAGGAAGAAGATCTGACAGGTTTGTGACGGAGATGATGCTCAGAAAGTCCGGAATGCTTGGAATCTCCACAACCTCGCCGCTTATGAGTTCTATCTGGAAGACGTTCTGGCCCAGGGATCCCATAGGGATTACAACCGAGAGGGGGATGTCTATGCCCCCCATGACAACATGGCTCTGGACGGACATGCGCGCCCTTTCGTACTCGGGATTGGAGGAAAAGAAATAGCTCAGATGAAGTTCGGGAGATCTAAAGCTCAGTGCAGGCAAGCCCGTGATTCCAAGGCTCACTGGCGGGAAGGGAGTTTCGATATCTAAGCAATATCCATTTTCTAATATCTCTAAGGGCCCAATAAAGGAACCTAGAGCTTGTATTTGACTACTGATCAATACTATAGCTCCTTCCAGGGGCCCTTCAATCCCTGTCGGAAGGACATACAGGCTGACTCCTGCCGGGATGTCGACCTGAAGAGACTCATCCCTCGTATTCTCTGTAGAGAGGAAGAACCTTGGCCCTGTAAATGCGAGCGATTTGAAAAATGTATCTTCGAGGCTTGGAAAGCTCGTAGGGAAGCTCCAGCTTATCGATTCTGGTGGACTCAATGTGATGAGCAGAGTGAGATTGTTTGAGGCCTTCACACCGAACTTGCACGTTAATGCCATTTCGGAGACATTGAAGAGGACTTCTCCTGATATGCCATGCGCGGTCAGAGTGCTCCCATCCTGTCCATCTTCAAATTTGATATCGCCCTTCACTATAATTGATTCGTCGCCAAAGGCCCCCTCGAAGAGATTTATGATCTCCTCCGACCCCGCCCCGAGGCTTGCGCTGTTCAGGATGAGCCGGGATTCAGGGTCGTTCTGCAATGCCGATTGCAGACGCTGCTTCATTGCCGCAAGGATTGGCACCAGTGCGATGGCCATATCACTTGCCTCCGCTATCATTGGGAAATGCTATTCTATCCACTGCTGTGCCCGGGAAGACAGTGTATGCCGTCTCACGTGGAGCACCGGGAGATCTCTCTTTTGGGGAGACAAGAGACCCTTTAAAGCGCTTATGTGAGCCGTATGCCTTAAGAGACTTCTCCTTCGGCTTATCTTTGGTGTAAAAGAATATGTCTTTGATCAAATCCTGGTCCTTGAAGGCCTCCCAGAATACTGTGACCCAGACTGACCAGAATCCGGAATGCCTCGACTGAATGGATACGTTTTCCGAGATGGCATCCAGCGCTACAGGCGATTCGACAAGCTCTTTTAGCTTTTTAACATTTATGGCGGTCTTGGAGGCTTCATCCCACCTCTGAGTGCGATATGCCAATCGCATATCGATCTCGGCCGCAGTATTCTCTTCAGTGAACTGGAGTGTGTTGCTCCTTCTATCATAGAACGCAGTATTCAGCCGATAAAGATCGATGGTCTCCTGAGCCCTTTCTCTCACGTCCTTTGGAGCATATGAATTCGCTTTGATTAGGACAACATGGGCTATCCTGCTGCTCTCAATTCCTGTCGTCGATGAGCCTATCTCATTCTTTACCCTAACATCTGCAAGCTGATAGGTGAAGGGGCTGGCTTTTGTCAGGTTAAAGGTGATATCTTCATCTGGCCACAGGCACTGATCCTTATCAATAAATGACTTTGATCTGTGCTCATTGCAGTAGCCACATGCCAACAGGTAATCGTCCCAGCCCCCCAGACTCGGCCTAGTTGTAGGCAATCCCTCTTTCTTGTTGTGGATATATGAATCTGATCTAATGGGCAGTTCGCAGAAGGAGCAGTAGCTTCCTATTGAGCTGCATAATGCTGATTTAATGAATTTAAAGCCTTGCCGTTTATAATCGGATTGGGCCTGCCTCGCTTCAAATTTATATATAGGCGGTGTCTTGAGTAAGGGGCGCATATTATACCTCGAGTAATCATCATCCTTCTTCATGGAATATTTGTGACTACTGTCCCTGGAAATATAAGGGATGTTTCCGCATTCATTCTTTCTGGATCCGTATCACGAATGAAACGCAGTGATAACGGCTCTTGCGTTGCTGGATCAAGAGGAAGTGGATCTGGTATAGAATTTAATAAAGTTACAATAGTAGAATAAAATCCAAGTGATTTAGCAAGTATTATAAAATTCTTCCATGTTAGCTGGAAGGCATGGGACTTATTAACCGGATCAGTTACGAAATCTAAAATCTTTATA
>JAXDAR010000088.1:0-6141 GCA_034679645.1 Methanothrix sp.
GTCCTAAAACGACTATAAAGATTGAAAATATTTACCCAGGGATTTAAAGCTCTGCTAATTGTTACTAAATCGAAACCCTCAACAGTTTAAATAAAGAGTTAACTTGTCGAGGGCCAAATGAGCCATAGAAAATTAGGAACAGGCACTCTGGCGGTCCATGCCGGCCAGGAGAGCCCTGATACAGCCACCGGTGCTAGAGCAGTTCCCATCTACCAGACATCCTCCTATGTATTTGAGGACACTGATCACGCTGCCGATCTCTTTGCATTGAAGAAGCCCGGCAACATCTACACCCGGATCATGAACCCCACCAATGATGCTTTCGAGAGGCGAATAGCGGCCCTGGAAGGAGGCAGTGCTGCTGTGGCCGTCTCCTCCGGCATGTCTGCCATTTCCCTGGCCCTTCTGGGCATAACCGGTGTGGGAGATGAGATCGTATCTGCAACTAACCTCTATGGAGGAACTTATGAGCTGTTCCACTACACCTTCCCCAATCTGGGGCGCGAGGTCAATTTCGTTGACTCCACCCGTCCGGAGGAGTTCAGGAAGGCCATAACTCCCCGGACCAGAGCGATCTATGCTGAGAGCATCGGCAATCCCAATCTGGATGTGCTTGACTTCCAAGCCGCAGCCGAAATAGCCCACGAGGCTGGCCTCCCGCTGGTCGTGGACAATACAGTTTCTGTGGGCCTTATCAAGCCGGCAGAATTCGGCGCAGATATTGTGGTGGCCTCGGCCACGAAATTCATCAATGGACACGGAAATTCCATCGGCGGCGTCATTGTTGATTCGGGCAGCTTCGATTGGTCCAATGGGAAATTTCCCGGGTTCACAGAGCCGGACCCAAGCTATCATGGATTGAGGTACTGGGAGAAGTTTGGAGATATTCCTGGAGTCGGCAATGCGGCATTTGCCTTTAAAGTCCGGCTGCAGCTTCTTAGAGACCTAGGACCCTGCCTCAGCCCATTCAATGCTTTTCTGTTTCTTCAAGGCCTGGAGACTCTGGCTTTGCGAATGGACAGGCACTGCCAGAACGCCCAGAAGGTGGCAGAGTTCCTGGCGGACCATTCTGCCGTATCCTGGGTCAACTACCCCGGCCTCGCGAACCATCCCAGCCATGCTCTGGCTGAAAAGTATCTCAGGGGAAGATGCGGCGCTATTCTTGGCTTCGGCATCAAAGGCGGCATTAATGCCGGCAGGAAATTCATCGAATCCCTGGCTCTCGTCTCTCACCTAGCAAACATCGGCGACTCCAAGAGCCTCGTGATCCATCCTGCCTCAACAACCCACCAGCAACTCTCACCTGAGGAGCAGATTGCCGCCGGCGTGACACCCGATTTCATCAGGCTATCCGTCGGCATCGAGGATCTTGCAGACATAATCGCCGACCTGGATCTGGCCCTGGCAAAGGCGGTAGAATAGAATGAGGCGAGAATCCGTGGGCCATGTGGAGACTCAATGCTGCCAGATTCCCGGAGAAGTGGTGCTGGAGCACGGCGACAGGCTCTCTGAAGTCCGCGTGGCCTATGAGACCTATGGCTGTCTCAACAAAGAGAAGAGCAATGCCGTTCTGGTATGCCATGCCCTATCCGGTGATGCCCATGCCGGAGGCTGGCACAATGGAGCGGAGAAGCCCGGCTGGTGGGACCTTATCATCGGCCCGGGAAAGGCTCTGGACACGGACAGGTATTATGTAATCTGCTCCAATGTTCTGGGAGGATGCAAAGGAACAACTGGCCCATCCTCCATCAACCCCAGGACCGGCCGGCCCTATGGAATGGAATTTCCATTCATCACCATTAGGGATATGGTTCTAGTCCAGAAGATGCTGCTTGATAGCTTGGGCATCAATCAGCTCTTCGCAGTTGTTGGGGGATCATTTGGGGGAATGCAGGTCCTGCAGTGGTGCCTATCCTATCCACAATCCGTTCGCCTGGCTGTTCCCATCGCCACCTGTGCCTGCTCCTCGCCCCAGCAAATCGCCTTTAATGAGGTCGGGCGGAGGGCAATAACCTCGGATCCGGAATGGAACAACGGAGATTACTGCCATCAGGCTCCTCACGCTCGGGGCCTCTCCCTGGCCAGGATGATAGGCCATATAACCTACTTTAGCGATGAGTCAATGCACCAGAAGTTCGGCAGGAAATTGCAGGAGAAGAGAGAGCACAGCTTCAATTTCACCTCCTCGGACTTTCCTGTGGAAAGCTATCTGCGCTATCATGGAGAGAACTTCGTCAATAGGTTTGATGCCAACTCCTATCTGTACATCACGAAAGCCATTGATTACTTCGATCTGACGCGAAAAGGCTCCATCTCTTTAGCAGAGGCATTCAAAGAGGCGAAGGCTAAATTTCTTGTGATATCAATAAGCTCTGACTGGCTCTATCCGACATATCAAAGCAAGGAAATCGTTGCCGCATTGATCGCCAATGATATCGATGTCAGGCATTGTGAGATCAAATCCAATTACGGCCATGACGCCTTTTTGCTGGAATCAGGGCAGATGAACTATGCCATCAGCAGCTTCCTTACCCGAACCTCTGTGGGAGACATAATGATCCGGGATGCGGTCACCATTAGCCTTGCTGCCAGCATCGAAGATGCGGCCAGGATTATGATGGCCGAGGGAGTGACCCACCTGCCTGTCATTTCCGGGGCGGGCAATCTAGCCGGAATAGTCACTGCCTGGGATGTTTCCAGGGCGGTGGCCCTGACGTACACCCTCCTTGAGGAGATCATGGCCCAGGATGTCGTCACTTCTCATCTGAGCGATCCTATTGAGAAGGCGGCCAAGAGCATGAACGACCATAACATATCCGCTTTGCCGGTAGTGGATGAGTTGGGCAAGGTGATAGGGATGATCACCAGCGACGGTGTGAGCCGGCTCGTTGGTGTATGCCGATGAAAATAGCATGGATATTGCTGTCGCAGTGGAATAGGAATGAAATTTAAGATCCTGAGGTGATAGAGAAATGAAATCAAGAAATGGACTGATTAATGCATTGTGTTTATTAGGGCTAGCTCTGCTGGTCTTCTCGTCCGGGCAGGCCAAAGACGAGCCAGCTGAGCTTAAGGAAGAAGAGGTAAAGATCATCGATATAATCCAGGATGTTGCTGCCTTTGAAGGCAAGAATGTGGTAGTTGAGGGGATGATCGAGACGGAGTGCCCTTCAGGCTGCTGGTTTATAGTAAATGATAATACCGGCAGCATTTACGTTGATATTCTCCCCAGCAATTTCGTCATACCCCAGGAAAGAGGCGAGGACGCAAAGGTCTATGGCGAGGTGGTCATCAAGGATGGCGATCCCATGATCATCGGCAAGATGGTCAAGATCAGCGGAGAGATATACCAATGAATTTCTTTACCCTGGCGGCCAAGAACCTGACCCGCCGTTGGGGCAGAACCGGCCTTACCGTCATCGGAGTAGCAATCGCCATATCTGTACTATTCAGCCTTCTTGCTCTGAATTCCGGATACGAAAAGGAGCTGAATAAAGAGGTAAACCGCATGGGAGTGCATATTCTTGCAGTTCCCAAAGGCTGCCCCTATGAGGCTGCATCTCTCATCATTCACGGTGGAGTCATACCTAAATATCTCTCCGCTACGGATCTAAACAATGTGACTGGCATTCCTGACGTAGAACTGGCAACTCCTATGCTCATGCACCAGTTCATGAAAAAGGATGAGAAAACCGGCAAGAGCACACCCCACATCATCTACGGCATCAAAATAAAGGAGATGCTCCAGCTCAAGCCCTGGTGGAAGGTTGAGGGACGGTTCTTCGAAGATAACGAGACTAGAGTTATGCTTGTTGGCAGAGATCTGGCAGACAAAGAAAACCTGAGCGTGGGCCAGTTGCTCCCAGTCGGCCCGGCTAAAGAGGATTTCACCATCGTGGGCATACTGGAAAGGATCGGCGACCAGGATGATCAGTTCCACTTCTTCCCCTTAGAGGAAGCACAGAGAGTCTTCAGCAAAGAGGGCAAGATAACAACTATCGCCGTCAAAGTAAGAGAGGTCAGCCGCATCCCAGAGGTGTCTGAGGAGATGGAGAAGGTTCCTGATATTCAGGTTGTGACCATGACCCAGATCATGGGAACCATCATGAACCTGGCGGGATCAGCGAAATCGCTTCTGCTCACGGTAATAGTGATTGCCATCATCATAAGCGCCTTCGGCATTATCAACACATTGCTCATGTCCGTGAACGAGAGAGTCCGGGAGTTTGGCATGATGAAGGCCATAGGGGCGTCTGGCTCGGATATAGGCAAGATGGTTTTGATGGAGACTGTCTTCATCACCATCAGCGGCGGCATAATCGGCACTGTTGCTGCTCTGGTGGGATCAAGCCTGATCGAGAGCTTTGTAAAAGGCATGCTTCCTTATTCACCATCCGGCTCGCTCATCTCTTTCAGCCCGGAGCTGGTTGGCTTCTCTATCGCCTTCTCCCTATTCCTGGGGCTGGTTTGCGGAATCTATCCAGCATTTCTTTCCGCCCGTCTTTCTCCCATGGAGGCCATCAGAGGTGGAATGGAATGAGCCGAATAATCGAAGCCAAGGGGCTGACCAAGGTCTACCGCCGGGGAAGAGAGGAAATCCATGCTCTCAGAGATGTGGACTTCTCTGTAAGCAAAGGAGAGTTTGTCTCCATCATCGGTCCTTCCGGTTCGGGAAAGACTGCGCTCCTAAATGTATTGGGCTGCCTGGATACGCCCACCGGAGGAAGCCTGAGGCTTAACGGCATAGAGACAGGCGGGCTTAGAGAAGCTGACCTGGTAAAGCTACGGCGAGATAGCATAGGATTTGTATTCCAGCAGTTCTACCTCATGCCCACGCTTACTGCACGAGAGAACATTGAGCTTCCTCTGCTCTTCAGCCATAAGAATGAAAATGCAATCGAGATCGACCGGATATTGAGGATGGTGGGCCTGGCCGATCGGCGCCATCATCTGCCGGGCCAGCTCTCCGGAGGGGAGATGCAGAGGGTGGCAATTGGGCGAGCCCTGATAAACAATCCTCAGATCATCCTGGCAGATGAGCCGACGGGCAATCTGGACTCAGCAACATCTCAGATGATCTTTGAGCTCTTTGAGGATCTGAACCGGCAGGGGATGACGCTGATCTGTGACCCACAATTTGGAGCTGGCAAAAAAGGCGCACAAGATGTACACACTCAAGGACGGGCAGATTGTGGGATGCCAGGATATGAGCCGCAATGGGGAGATAGAGAGATGAATTCAACTATAGCGAAAACAGCATTATCGATTGCTATCCTCTTTATGCTGCTTCTGAACGGTGGGGTAGGCCAGCCAGGTCCGGGCGTTTCGGTCGACCAGAACTCGTCGGAGGATTTGATATTTCCCGATGCTCCCGTTGAATTATTTGACAAAAGCCTTGATGGCGCGCTGAAGATCTATTCCCCTCTTGTGGTGGATTGCTGGGAGCTGGGCTGCTGGCCCTGCCAGAAGATGGAAACCACCATAGACCAAATGGCAAGGGATTTCAAGGGAGAGATCGTCTTTGGCAAGCTATGTACCGACTTCAATCCAGTTACCACAGGGAACTATTCAATCTCAAGAACTCCCACCCTTCTTGTTTTCAGCAATGGCACTCTTATCCATAAGCATGTGGGGAACTATCCCAGAGAGGAGTTGGAGCATATAATTTTGACTGCGTTGGGCATGCGCTGATTATGTCAACCCTCCGATTGAACTGCATACAGCTAGCACAAGTCCAGTGGCCCAAAATCCTCAAATGAAATAGGGCTCATGATGGATGAAGAGAGTGAATAAATTGAAGGCAATAGGAATTGTGGGAAGCCCTAGAAAGAACGGCAATGTGGATACACTGGTCCAGGCCGTCCTGGACGGAGCAGAGCAGGCAGGCTATCAAACCAAAAAGTACGACCTCAACGAGATGAAGTATTCCGGCTGCCAGGCCTGCGAATACTGCAAGAGCCATGAAGGCTGCCGACAGGAGGATGACCTCACCGGCTTGCTCCAAGATATGGCAGAGGCCGATGCAGTGGTATTCGGATCGCCAATATACTTTTTACAGTTCACCGGTCTGTTTCGCATCATGGTGGACATAATGTACTCATTTATCGATGCCGGATTCAACTCCCGGCTGAGGCCGGGAAA
>JAXDAR010000089.1:0-5900 GCA_034679645.1 Methanothrix sp.
CCGGCCATGTACTCACCCAGGAAATCCTGGCTGGTGCCGCCTATGATCAAAGCCGGCCTTTTGCCCTCGTACTCTTTCATATGCAGAGCAGTCCGGTAGCCGCAGCCGTCCCGCACATAGATCACACCTCCCCGCATGGAAAAGCCCAGGACATCTCCTGCTCTTCCCTCCACCACGATCTCACCATCATCCATGGTGTTTCCCACCCCATCCTGGGCGTTGCCGTGCACAATCACCTTATGGCCGAAGAGGAAGGCAGCCAGGTCATGTCCCGGAATTCCATAGACCTCTATCTCCATCCGGTGTCTTTCCGGCGAGTACAGTCTGGTGCCAATGTACCTCTGGCCGCACACATTTCTGATGACCACCTTCCTCTCGCCGGCCAGCATCAGATCCCTAAGCCTGTCGTTCAGCTCTCTGGTCTGGAGCCCCTCGGCATCGATCTCAACTGATCCCATAAACAAACCTCCTTGAGCCATGGCACTGATCGGGGAAAGGCAGACCTCATTATCCTGAATCATTCTCCTGCACCTTTTATTCCCAGGACATCCAGCTCCCACTCATACAGCCCCACTCCCCGGAGATGATCGCGGTTGCCGCGCAGGCTCTCCAGGGCATTGATCCCCATTCCCCCCAGCATCTCCCGGATCTCATGAGACCAGGCAGAGATGAGGTTGACCAGGCGCTGTGAAGCGATATCCACATTCAGCCGGCCTGAAAGACGCGGGTCCTGGGTGCAGATGCCCCAGTTGCATTTGCCGGTATAGCACTTCTGGCAGAGATTGCAGCCCATGGCAATGAGAGCCGCCGAGCCGATGTAGGTGGCATCTGCGCCTAGAGCTATGGCCTTGATCACATCGGCGCTGCAGCGAATCCCGCCCGCTGCAATGATGGAGCATCTGTTCCTGATGCCATCCTGGCGGAGCCGTCGGTCCAGGGAGGATATGGCCAGCTCTATCGGTATTCCCACGTTGTCCCTGATCACCTTGGGAGCGGCGCCGGTTCCGCCCCGCAGGCCGTCGATAGCAATGATGTCCGCGCCTGCGTGGACGATCCCTGCGGCAATGGCGGCGAAGTTGTGTACAGCAGCGATCTTCACCGATACCGGCTTCTCATAGTTGGTGGCCTCCTTGATGGCATGGATGAGCATGGACAGATCTTCGATGGAGTAGATATCATGATGCGGCGCTGGAGAGATGGCGTCTGCGCCCACCGGAATCATCCGGGTGGCGGAGACGGAAGCTGAGACCTTCTCTCCGGGCAGGTGGCCGCCAATTCCCGGTTTGGCCCCCTGTCCCACCTTGATCTCCACCGCAGCAGCACAATTGAGGTATTCAGCATCTATACCGAAGCGTCCGGATGCTACCTGGACGATGGCATGCTTGCCGAACTTCTCTCTCATCTCCCTGGGCAGCCCTCCCTCGCCGGTGTTGAAGTAGGTCCCCAATTTGCTGGCCGCTGTGGCCAGGGAGAGGAAGGCATTATAGCTGATAGCTCCGTAGGACATGGCGGAGAAGACGATGGGCGTTTGCACCATCAGGTTGGGCGAGACCTGGGTGGCAATCTCCACCTCCCCGTCGTTTACCTTGAATTCCATCAGGTCCGGCTTGGCCCCCAGAAAGGTGCGCAGCTCCATCGGCTCCCGCAGGGGATCGATCGAGGGGTTGGTGACCTGAGAGGCATTGAGGACCATGTGGTCCCAGTAGATCCGGAACGACTTGTCGTTTCCGCAGCCGGTCAGTATCACTCCGCCGGTCTCGGCCTGCTTCTTGACGTCCTCCATCTTCTCCCTGGACCAGGAGGCGTTCGAGCGGTAAAACGATGGATTGGGCCGGACAACTATGGCATCCCGGGGGCAGAAGACGGCACACCTCTGGCAGCCGGCGCATTTGTAATCGTCTGATATCAATCGGTCGCTCACCGGATCGTAGGTATGGGTGCCAAATGCGCACTGCCTCTCGCAGCCCCGGCACTGGCCGCATTTTGCCTCGTCCCTGATTATTTGAAACTCAGGAAAGACGAATGATTTCATCTTATACCCTCTTACTGTTAAGTTCGCATATTACCGGTTCTCCTCCGTTGGGCGTCCAGACGGAGTCTATTTCCGGCGATATAAGTCTGATCGACGCTTCTTCACTGGAGAGGTAGAACATCTCTCCTCTGGTGGCTGCTGTTATCGGCCGAAGCCGGATTCTGTCTGTCAGGCCGATAAGCCGGCCCGTCTGGCCGATGATGATGGCAAAGGGGCCGTTCATGAGCAGGGGACCGTATACCATCCTCAACGTGGTGAAGAGCTTCTTCTCCAACTCGTTCATGGTATCGATGGCATTCCAGATGGGCGGAGCCAGGATCTTGGCCACGATCTCTATCGGTATTCTCTGCCTTCTGAGGAGCAGGTCTGCGGCATAGGCTATGACCTCGGTATCGGTCTGCAGGGTGCAGGCATAGCCGTACATCTCCAGGTACCAGCGGTTGGTGCCGTAGGAGGAGATCTCGCCGTTGTGAACAATGCTCGTATCCAGCAGGCTGAAGGGATGGGCTCCTCCCCACCAGGCCTGGGTGTTGGTGGGAAACCGGCCGTGTGCCGTCCAGGCGTAGGCGGAGTAAAGCTGGTCGAGCATGAAGTACTCGCCGATCTCCTCTGGATAGCCCACTCCCTTGAAGCAGCCCATGTTCTTCCCGGAGGAGAATATGTAGGCGTCTTCCGCTCTGCTGTTGGTCTGCATAACTATTTTCACCACATACTCCTCGTCTGACAGGCTGGCGTCCTCTCCCGTCTTTCTGGGGGAGGCGAAGTAACGCCATACCAGGGGCGGATCTCCAAGCGGAGCTTCGGAGCGGTGAGGGATCTCCTCATCGTAGACCACATCGAACCTCTGGTTTATGTATTGATCAAATTCCGCTTTAGCCTCTATCTGAGACTGGCGGGTTCGGCCGTTGAACATCAGATGGAAGGCATAGTAGTCTCGATACTTGGGATAGATGCCGTAAGCTGCAAAGCCTCCGCCCAGGCCGTTGCCCCGCACATGCATGTTGGCTATGGCCTTCATGACCCCGGCAGCGCTAAAGCGTTCACCATCCCGGTTCATTGCCCCGAAGATGGAGCAAGCGCAGATCTCCTTGTTGTAAAGCTCTCTTCTCTTCCTTGGCATAGCAACCATGAACTCCAATCATCGGCTTTGCAGCTACATATTTCTGGATTTTGCAGATAATTCTCTGTGGCCAGTCTCTCCGCCAGATTCCTGGCAGCAGTGTGCTCACAGTAGTGGCAGGTATCTGTTCAGCTCCCACTGGGTGACGTTCATGCGATAGGCATCCCACTCTGCCTTCTTGTTGGCGATGAAAGCTCGGAAGACGTGCTCGCCCAAAGCCTCGCGGACGAGGGTGCTCTTCTCGGTCAACTGAATGGCATCGTTCAGGCTTCCCGGAAGGGATGTGATACCTGCCTTATACCTCTCCGCATCGCTCATGTGGTAGATGTCCTGCTCCTGGGGTGAAGGGAGATCGTACTTATTGGCAATACCGGCAAGACCAGCGGCCAGCATGACTGAGAAGGCCAGATAGGGGTTGGCTGCTGGATCGGGGCTGCGGTACTCGACTCTTGTGGCCGCCTCTTTTCCGGGCTTGTACATGGGGACTCTGACCAGAGAGGACCTGTTCCTCCTCGCCCAGGCGATATAGACCGGAGCCTCATAGCCGGGGACCAACCGCTTGTAGGAGTTGACCCACTGGTTGGTGACGGCAGTGATCTCGGGGGCATGCCTGAGAAGGCCGGCGATGTAGTATCTGCCCGCATCGGATAGATTGAACTCGTTGCCGGCATCGAACATCACATTTCTTTTCCCCTGGAAGAGGGACTGGTGGACGTGCATTCCGCTGCCGTTCTGGCCGAAGATGGGTTTGGGCATGAAGCTGGCATGGTAGCCATACCTGCGGGCGATCTCCTTGACGGTGATCTTGTAGGTCATCACTGTGTCCGCCATGGAGAGGGCGTCCTTGTAGCGCAGGTCGATCTCATGCTGGGAGGGAGCGACCTCGTGGTGGCTGTACTCCACATCGATCCCCATGGAGTCCAGGGCGAGGATGGTATCCCTTCTCAGGTCGGTGGCGTTGTCTGCCGTGGTCAGGTCGAAGTAGCCGCCGTTATCCAGGACATCGGTATTGTTCTCTCCCTTGAAGTAGAAGAACTCCAGCTCCGGGCCCACCAGGAAGCTGTAGCCGTCGTCCTTGAGGCGGCTCAAGTTCCTTTTGAGCACATTTCTGGGGTCGCCCTCATACGGGCTGCCGTCGGGGTTCTGGATGTCACAGAACATCCTGGCCACGGCGTTCTCCTGCTGCCTCCAGGGGATGAGCTGGAAGGTGGTGGGATCGGGCTTGGCCACCATATCCGACTCGTGGATCCTGGCGAAGCCCTCGATGGATGAGCCGTCAAAGCCCATGCCCTCGGAGAATGCTCCGTCCAGCTCTGTGGGATTTATGGCGAAGCTCTTGGGGACGCCCAGGATATCTGTAAACCAAATTCGGACAAATCTTACATTATATTCATCTATTGCCGCAAAGACTTCCTCTTTAGACCTTGTTTGCAGGGCCATTTTTCTAGCCTCCAGATAGAAGGTACCTCTGAGCGCAATTTATAGATATTTGAGAATAAGGCTGAAAAGTTATGAAATATTATGATCGCATGATGTCCAATAATGTGTTGTGTAATTGTATTGCAAAGGAAAATAATGGTTATGAATTGCTCATAATAGGAAATGATGCGGAGAAAAATGCCCGGCGTTTAAAAAAGCGTGATGATGCAAAAAAGGAATGGAGAAATTCGGCATATTGGCAATTTGATGTGGCAATTGGGAGTGCAGCCATCGCATTTCCAGCAGGACATGGCGATGAGCCCCCCAAAAAAAAGTTTGTGGCTGGCCAAGCCACCTAGCCGCTCTCATTCGATACTGCTTTCAGTGCTTCCTCCAGACCCGGGACCTGGTTGGAGCCGGCGGGGACGGTGAGGTTTGCCCCGACGAAGTCCCGGCCAATGGGCTGATAGCTCCCGCCCAGGTGTTCTGCCAGGAATGCTTCTGTTATGGCGTAAAAGGAGAGCCTGTTTTCCGGACGGGCAAATCCATGCCCCTCGTCTTTATAAAGTACATAAGTCACAGGGAGCCCCTTTTCCTGCATGGCCTGAACTATCTGGTCGGACTCATTCTGCTTGACCCGGGGGTCGTTTGCTCCCTGGCTGATCAGGAGAGGGCGACGGATTCGGTCCACATAGCTGAGCGGGGAGCGATCGCGGAGCAGATCTCTGCCCTCCTCGGTCCTGAAATCTCCCACTCTTTTGGTGAACTGCTCGATCTCCGGTTTCCAGTAAGGAGGAATGGTCTCGAGCAGCGTGATCAGATTGGAGGGGCCAACGATGTCCACGGCGCAGGCAAATATCTCTGGCGTGAAGGTTATTCCCGCTAGTGCAGCATATCCGCCGTAGCTTCCCCCCATGATGGCAATTTTTTCCGGATCGGCAATCCTTTTTTGAACTGACCAGTTCACAGCATCGATAAGGTCGTCATGCATCTTCCGGCCCCACTCCAGGTTCCCGGCATTGATGAAATCCTTGCCAAAGCCGGTCGAGCCACGGAAGTTGACGCTCAGGACGGCATAGCCCCGATTGGCCAGCCACTGGTGAGTGGGATCAAATCCCCAGTAATCGCGCCCCCAGGGGCCGCCGTGCACATTCAGGATCATGGGCAAAGGCTCATCCGGCACCCCGTCGCCGTCCGGATCGCTCTCCGGAGGCAGGGTGTAGTAGCAGACCATGTCCAGGCCATCGCGGGTTTTTATGATGGCCGGGGTCATCTGAGCTAAAGTCAGGTTCTCCAGCCTGGATCGATCTGTAAAGAGGAACCTTGCCT
>JAXDAR010000090.1:0-4463 GCA_034679645.1 Methanothrix sp.
ATGCCGCGCGTCGGCCCGAGCGGCTCGTCGATGCGTTCCCAGGAAAGAGGACGTCCGAGATGCCACCAGAGTGTTTCGGCAGCAAGCGATACGTTGATCTCGAACGATTTATCCGGCTCGCAGCAGCGGCGATCGGCGCAGCCGTTGTACAGCACCCGGCAGTCCCTGTCGCGGACGACGATATACAAGTCGGGACAATCACAGCAGCCTGCATCGTTCGCCAGATCGATGTGATAGGAGCCATCCCTGTTGGTGATGCTGGATGCCAGAGGCTTGTCGCCCTTGGCATTCGGACTCCACGCCTCGACGTACAAGCCGTGCACGCCCTGCGCATTGTCTTTTCGGGTAATCCTGCCGCTCAGATGGAGCAGATGCGCACTCATGACCTACCCCCTGTTGACACGTTGCGAGTTTGTTTAATCTTCACAATCTCACCTCTAGAATCGATCTTGACCATTCAGATAGTACCTTAAAATACAAATATACATTCAATCATTTATATTAGTTGCGGCAGGCATAAAGCGCAAAGCATGGAAACTTAAATAATTAATGAATGGTGCAGATTAAGAAAATACGAGGGCCTGAAGACAGGCCCAATTTTTATGGCTAAAATATTTCTTTCCAGTCCTCCTTCATGCTGACGACCTGCCAGCCCCATTCTCCTGCCATATCCAATCCAGCATCCAGCTTTCCGATTGCAGATCCTCTGTCATAAGCATACTCCCGGACGGGATCGTCATGGTGATTCAAGAGACCCATTCCGTTGCTGCCGTCCGATGTGGCGAACTGCAGCATGGGAATATCGCCATTGGAGTTGCCGTATGCAAAAATGGGCCGGCGACCGATGTTCTGGACGATCTCCTTGGCCTTCTCCTGACCGTCATCGACCACCAGGATCTGAGGAAGCTTGACAACTGAAACGCTGCTGTTGTTCTCCACAAACTGCAGCCTGAAGGCCGAGCCTATAACCTGTTCCGGGGGTATGCCATATACCTCATCCGAGAAGCTGCGCACAAAGTCCTCGTCACCTCCAGTCACAATGTAGACCTTGAATTCCTGGGCCTGCAGATAGCGGAGCAAATCCAGCATCGGCTTGTAGACGCACTTTGTATAAGGCTGGCCGAACCTGGGATGGCGGGAGGTATTGAGCCACTCCCTGGCCAGGCTCATGTACTCCTCAGAGGTCATATTGGTGCTGGTGGCGACATAGATCTGCAGCGATTCATTGACGCTGAAGTTGGCCGAGGCTTGCCTCTCCCCGGAGATAATGGAGCGGAAAGGCTCTGTGCTATTCCATTCCGGGTGCTGTAGTGCCATATCCCGGACCCGATCGAACATAAACATCGACTGAACATAATCCGGAGACTCGCACCATAGAGTGCCGTCGTTGTCAAAAGTGGCGATCCTCTCCTCCGGATCTACATAGTCCGGATGGCTCTGGTTGGTGGTATTTGCCACAAAATTCAGGATGGCAGCCTTCGTGGCCCCCTCATTCCAGGAGGGAAGCGGATCTGGGGAATCAAGATCAGCTGCGACTGCCATGGATAGCAGACTCAAGCCTTCTGCAAACAGGATCAGAAGGCTGACTATTGTGCTTATTTTCATATATACTCCTCATATTTCTTCTTCAGTTCAAACTCCTACTTTGCCAGCTCGTATATATCCTGGGCGTAGATCTTGGTGACGTTGATCAAATGCTCGATGACTATGTACTCATTTGCCTGGTGCTCGACCTCCTCCTGGTCAGGCATCATCGGCCCTGAGGCGACAATATTGGGCATCTCCTTGGCGTAGGTCCCTCCTCCAATGGCCATGGCACTGTCATTTCTCCCGCTATGCTCCGCATAGACCCGGGTGAGGGTCGCAATCAGAGGAGAGTCTTTGGGATAGTAGAGGGGGCTTTGATTGGCCTGCCAGTTCTCCGCATCAAATCCCGTGCCCTCTATGGTCTGGTTGAACCTTCCCATAACATCCTGGAATTTGTATGTGACTGGATAGCGAATGTTCAGTCCCAGAACCATGCGCTCAGGAGTGGCATTGACCAATCCCACGCAGAGGGTGAGGTTGCCGGAGGGCTCGTCCTCCATCGCCAGGCCGAATGATGCCCC
The DNA here is from genome assembly GCA_034679645.1 of Methanothrix sp. Lineage (GTDB taxonomy): Archaea > Halobacteriota > Methanosarcinia > Methanotrichales > Methanotrichaceae > Methanothrix. The sequence continues at coordinate 2,109 of JAXDAR010000090.1, forward strand.
GTCGGTCTCCATGTCTATACTGGAATTGAGGAATCGAATGGCCTCAGACATCTCCGAGCTTGCCAGGTCCAGCGACGCCAGGAATGCAATAAGCTGCATTGCGGCATTCACACCCTTATAGGGAGTGCTTCCATGCGCTGCCTTGCCCAGAGAGGTTATCGAGATCATTCCCGCTCCACCGTCCATCTCTTTTTCAATCTGGGAGATGAGGTTGTAGCCAGTCTCGGCAGCAAATTCGCTGCACGCCACTCGAACTTGATCGGGATCTGCTGCCTGAATCCTGGCCACTGCCCTGTCGGGAACTATATTGTAGGCCGTTCCACCCTGAATGCTTACAATCTTGATATCTGGCTGCTCTTCCATAAGACCTGCGGATAGATTTTTGGACAGATCAAAGGACATCAGCCCCTTCTCCGCATAGATGGCCGGGAAATTGGCATCGGGGGTAAAGCCGGACACAGGCTCCTTCTCCAGCTCGAGGTAATGCTCCACATCCGGGCCGCCCGTCTCCTCGCTGCAGCCGAAGATAACCCGCACCCTCCTGCCGAGAGTGAGATTGGCATCCCGCACTGCCTTCAGGGCGTAAAGAGCCGCCATGGCCGGACCCTTATCGTCAATGGTCCCCCGGCCGTAGATCTTGCCATCGTGAACCTCAGCCCCGTAGGGAGGATACTTCCAGCCATCTCCCTCCGGCACCACATCCAAATGGGCCAGCACGGCCACATATTCGTCCCCCTGGCCGTACTCGGCATAGCCGATGTAGCCATCCAGATTGGTGGTGGCAAATCCGAGATCCGAGGCTATTTGCAGGGATTTGTCCAGAGCCTTTGCCGGTCCCTCTCCGAAGGGAGCCCCGGGCTGGGGTGTATCCCGGACGCTCTTGATCCGCACCAGCTCCTGGGTGGCATTTATCAGGCCCTCTCGGTCCTGCTCCACCAGTGCGTTCAGCTTTTCAACTGCACTATTATTTGCTGATTGGCAATAGGCAGGATGTAGTGCTGTCAATGCCAGTAATAATAATGCAAACAAATAAATTTTCAATCTATTCATTTCATCACCCTTTTAGCCGGGCAATTGCGGCTTAAGAATATAATGTATTATTCTAGAGTGCTACATTAAATAATTAATGCTCTTAAAAACCTATTTAATATTGGCTAGCCCCGATAAAATGATAATTAGAGAATTATGGATTACGGTCTGTTTTTGTCTGTACTGCTTGCTGTCTTTACATCTGCGCAAGCATTACATTTACCGAAAGGACTCTCAATGATTGAGTGAGGAGAGAATGGGTTTCAGAGAAATGTCCATTCTCTCTTAGAATCCATATCACCTTTAAGTCCGGATTGTTTCTCAATTTCTACTTGATGTCCCTGTGGTACTCCTGCAGCGACTTCACCCCTGAATGACCGGCCCTTGAGGCACTGATCCCCTTCGCCGCCGCCGAGGCCGCAGCAATGGTGGTGATGTAAGGCACCTTGTATTTAATGGCCGCCTTTCGGATATAGGAGTCATCATACTGGCTGGCTTTGCCGATCGGGGTGTTGATCACCAGTTGAACCTCCTTATTCTTTATGGCATCATCGATATTGGGCCGGCCCTCGTAGATCTTCTTGATCATCTCCGACTGCACACCATTCTCAGCCAGGACCGCCTGGGTCCCGCTGGTGGCCCTGATGGCAAAGCCCAGCCTCTGAAACTCCCGTGCCACCTCCACCAGCGCTCCCGAGCGGTCTTTGGCGGCCACAGTGATCATCACTGTTCCCTCCTGGGGTAGAGAGGGCTTTGCCGCCTCCTCTGCCTTATAGAAAGCCATGCCGAATGAGTCTGCCAGCCCCAGCACCTCACCAGTGGATCGCATCTCCGGGCCAAGCAGGGGATCGACCTCAGGGAACATATTGAAGGGAAATACCGATTCCTTAACCCCATAATGAGGAATCCTCTTTTTCTCCAGCCCCAGCTCATCCATCCTCTTATTCATCATCATCTGGGTGGCTATCCGGGCCATGGAGACATTGCACACCTTGGAGACCAGCGGCACCGTCCTAGATGCGCGTGGATTGGCCTCCAGCACATATACCACATCGTGGGCGATGGCATACTGCATATTCATCAGGCCCACCACATGCAGTTTCTGGGCGATTTTGCGGGTGTAATCCTCTATGGTCTGCAGATGCTCGCCGGAGATGCTCACCGGGGGAATGACGCAGGCCGAATCGCCGGAATGAATGCCCGCCTGCTCAATATGCTCCATTACTGCGGGCACAAAGGCCTCAACTCCATCGGAGAGGGCATCGGCCTCCGTCTCCAGAGCATTCTCCAGGAAACGATCGATAAGTATCGGCCTCTCCGGGGTGA
>JAXDAR010000091.1:0-7922 GCA_034679645.1 Methanothrix sp.
GCCTCCTCGATAAGAGTGCGAATCTGTCCTAAAGTGGTCTCGCTGCCTACTCTGGTGACGCGCACCTCGATAGCTCCCACCTCAATCAGAGTTCCGGCAAAGACCGGATCAAGAGCCTTCTTTTCTACTGCCCGGCTCTCTCCAGTTATGGCCGCCTGGTTGACGGAGGCAGAGCCGGAGACGATCTCTCCATCTACGGCAATCCTCTCACCAGAGCGGACAAGCAGCAGATCAGCGACATGGATCTCATCCAGGCAGACCTGCATATCCCGTCCATCCCTGCGAACGGTAACCCGATCTGGCAAGAGACTGGCTAAAGACTCCAGGGACTGACTGGCGCGGGCAGCCACGAACTCCTCCAGAAATCCGCCTAATAGCAGCAGTACGGCCACCACCGCAGCCGCAGAATACTCGCCAATGGCAATGGCAGCTATGGTGGCAATGCTTACCGGGATGTCCGCGGTGAAATCGCGCTCCCAGATGCCATTCAGAGCAGACCACCAGATGTAAGAGGAGCCAACCAAAGCTGCAGCAAGATATAGTATGCTTCCGGCCTTATGTGCCTCGTCGTGAGCGAAAAGGCCGCCCGGGTCAAGTATAATGGCCAGTATCAGGAAGAGGCCGCTGGCTATAGTGAAGAGAGTTCCGGGTTCAAGAAGGAAGCTGCGGTAACTGCGTAACCAGTGCCGGGTCTTGCATAAGGCATCATTCCGATCGGTATTGCTATTATTACGAATATCTACCATCTTGCTTTGGTCTCCTAATATATAGCTTACATATATGTATTTTTGTTACTTTTCTTAACTTGGGTAATAAGCGCAGTAACTGCGTAATATATAAGTAGTTGTCGAGAGATTTATAAAATAATAAAGAGAAAACCTATTGCTTCGCCCACCACATCTTCACTCTTGTAGACGACCCAGGCAGCATGAGCGCACCATTCTCCTCTATCAGCATGTCCTTCAGATGCTCTCGCAGCACCGCCTTCTGCTCTTCTGTCTTCACCTGAGCCTGGGGAGAAAGAGCTTCCACAGCCTCATCCAGCGAGGTGTATTGCTGATTGTGCTCCAGCCGGAAGGTTCTGACGTGGGGATAGATGCCCATCTGATAGAGGATATTATAGAGCACATCGCATTTAGGCCCGGGCTGGTAGGCCCGGCCATGCAGGCTGGGCCAAATATCCTGCCACTGCCGGTCCCAGGATGTAAGTCCAGCGAAATGGTAGAGATAGATGTACTTTGACGATGCTTCTATCATCTTCTCTATGGCCGCTCGAATGTCAGCCATGCCCAAAGAGAAGGAAGCTATCACCACATCATAAGGCGGCACCAGATCCTCTCCCACATCTACATCCTCCCAGCGCTTCTGCACCACTCCGATATTGGAGACAGAGAACTCGCTCATCTTCTCTTTCATCACACTGCACATGCCCTCCGCCGGCTCTACGGCAGTGACGTACGCTGCCTTTTGTGCAAAGGGAATGGCCAGGGTGCCAGGCCCGGCGCCGATATCGAGCACATGAGACTGGGGAGTGATCTCCGTCTCCCAGACGGTCTTATCGATGCGGCTTCGCTCTTTCTGGCACATATCCCAAAACTCTAGTGCCTTCTTTCGCGTCTCCCAGATGCGAGCGCAGTCCCGTCCTGGGCTTGATTCGCGGTTGATCTTTATCTTGCTCTTCCAGATCTCATTCCAGTCTATATCCCTCATTGGATCAATCATGGTAGTAGCCCCATTGTTGCCAATTATTCGGGCTTATTCAATACGGAAGCATAACTGCCGCCCTTTCCTGTGAAGACAGGACGGACAAATTGCATCCCATTCGGGCCACCCATGGAAGAGAGTGGCTTTGCAGTCTCAATGTCCATTCCATGTTCTTCTGAAAAGAATCTGTCATCCGCTTCCAGGTGCACAACCCTGCCAATGATCAGCACATACTTCTCTCGGACCATCTCTTCCTCGAGAATGCACTCTGCCCAGGCGAGGCAACCCTCGATGCCGGGGGGCTTGACCTTTACAGAAGGCCGCGCCTTGAGTCCTGCTTCCAGGAACTCGTCTGCCAGAGGAGGATAATTCCGAGCGCAGATCATGACTGCATCCTCCATGCCTGCCGGGGGAACATTGATCACGAACTCTCCGGTCTCGCGGATGTTCTCCAGAGTATCTCTCTTAAGCCAGGAGGCGATCAGTATCTCATCGAGGGGCCGAAGAACTGGGATCACACAGGACCAGGGTGCAGCATTGCGCACCCCGCTCCCAGAGAGCGTGGATATGAGAACGACAGGAAGGGGCATGATCTGCCCCCTTTGGCTGGGATTCAATATCATTACTGTCACCGGATCGACTCTATTCTGCTATAAGCCGGTCCACAATCCCTTCCATCTCTTTAAGCTCGGGCACCTGGCTGCCCTTAAGGCAGGCCCGGAAGACCTCTCGATCAAATGGCAGAGTGCCTATGATCTGTTTCTTATCCACCAGCTCGACCAATTCGGAGGCATCCTCGTTCATTCGATTGAGCAGGAAGAAGACTGGCTTGTTGATCTTCGCTCCCATCTCGAATATCTTCCTAGAGAGCTGGACCGACTCGTAGCTTGGATCTATCACCACTACTATCTTGTCGCAGCCTGCTTCCACCCCCCGGCCGAAATGCTCGATTCCGGCATCCGTGTCCACGATCACCTGTATGCCATCAGCCTTCAGCTTCTCAATGAACTCCCGAGAGAGAGCGCCCATTGGACAGGCGCAGCCCTCTCCATAGTCATGGATCTTGCCGATGGCCACGAGCTTAATTCCGTCCTCGCCCACTATCAGCTCCGCTGGTATATCCTCTAAAGAGAACTCCTGCAGAATTGACAATTTCTCCTTGCCCTCGGAATTGATGAACTTCATCATCCTCTCTCCCAGAACCTTCTTTCCGCCAAGAGAGTCCATGAAGTCCCTGGGCTGAGGCAGTCCAAGCTGCTTGTAAAGCCCGAAGTTGGACTCGTCGGTGTCCACCACCAAAACCTTGTCGCCTCTTCTTGCCATCTCGCGGGCCATGAGAGCAGATACAGTGCTCTTCCCGCTTCCACCTTTGCCGCACACTACAAATTTCAATCCAAAAACCTCCCAAAAAATATAAAGACTGCGGCTTTGGAGCCGCAACCCTTTATTGGCCCAGACATCCTATAGCACGAATGACAGCTTATTCATTGCTATTGGAACTCCGCTGGCGATTCCCTGCTTGGTATAGTACAGATCTACCTTGCCATCATGCGCATAATAAGAATCCGCATAATAGAGGGGTAAACTCGGCAGATCCTGAGCGAAAACCTGCTGTATCTCGTCTATGAGAGCCTTGCGTTTTTCGGTGTCCATCTCAGAGACCTCTCTATTCAGCAGGTCGTTCAGATTGGCGTTTTCAGTATAGCGAGCGCTGTTGAAGCTGTATCCCTCGCCGATGATCCTGTTGAGGATCTCGGGATCGCCGCCCATTCCGCCATGGCTGTTTAAGGCCAGATCAAAACTCCAGTCTGTCACCAGGTTATCCAGTGTCTTTGAATCAACGCTTCTCAAATTGACCTTGAAGCCGGCAGAATCCAGCTGCTGCTTGATCATCTCTCCTTGCCGCTCGCTCGTGGAGGTGATCAGCATCTCCATCTCCAGGGGCACTCCGTCCCTGGAAAAGTACTGGCCATCTTTGCTGTAGCCCATCTCCTTCATCAGCTCCTCTGATTTGGAGGGATCGTAGGTATAGGCCTCAACATCCGGATTGTACCATTCGCTGTCGAGTGCAAATAGCCCTGGGCTGGCGATGATGCCATAGCCTCGAAGGGCGGTATCGACAAGGGCCTGGCGGTCGATGGAGTAGTAGAGCGCCTGTCTGAACCGGGGGTTGTTGAAGGGCTCTTTCTTGTGGTTGACCATGATCTTGGTTATGCCGTCATGGGTTCCCTTCAAGATTGTGAATCCCTCATCCTTCAGGCTCTCTGCCTTCTCTGCAGGAACGCTGGCAACATTTACATCTCCATTCTCTAGAGCAGCTGCGGCCAATTCGTTGCTGATCTTCACGAACCTGAGCTGCTTCACCCTGGGCGTGCCAAGATAGTAGTCGTCATTGGCCTCGTAAAGGTATGTGCCCTGGGCCTTGTCGTAATCCACGAGCTTATAGGGTCCCGTGCCCGTGAGCGCTTCCTCATCCAGGAAACCGGCAGGATCGCTGACGTCCTCATAAATATGCTCCGGAAGTATTGGTATGGTCCCCACGATGTTGCTCAGGAATGGAGCATAAGAGCCGTTCATATAGAGCTTTACAGTATAGTCGTCAAGCGCCTGGACATCTCTTATGGATTTGGTGTCAACCCACACGTAGGGATGCTCCTGGAAGTATTTTATGGTAAAGACGACATCCTTTGCCGTAAACGGCTCTTTATCCTGCCAGGTCACATTCTTTCGGAGATTGAAGATGTAGGCATCGTCTCCATCCATCTCCCAGCTCTCGGCCAGCGCAGGAACATTGCCCTCCTTGTCCTTCCAGACCAGAGTGTCGAAGATCAGGCTCATCCTGATGTAGCCTGGACCCCGAGCATAATGGCCGTAGGGCGAGGGAAAACCCCAGTCGCCTGTGCTGTCGGCGATATTATATGTATCCACAGATTCGTCTGCTGCCAGCGTACTGCTGCAGATAAGCACCATCAGCAGTGCGCCAGCGAGACAGGCCAGTTTAATAAGCGTATTCATAGATCTTCCTCATATAAGGCTAAAAAAAGAAAATATATCATCTCTTAGCCGGTTATTGTTCCTCACATCACGCCTGCTACCTTCAGGGGATGCATGCCTGCGTTCTGGAGCATGGCCAGCTTGGCAGAATCCACCTTGAACTCCTTGAGGACGGTTATAAACACCTCGGGGGTTTCCTCGTACGGCATAAGGACAATGTCCTGGTATATCTTGGATCCCCAGGCGGGTCCTTTCCACTTTGGCAGATCCACAGCGCTGAAGTTGTAGGCCAGGGCCATGGCGTCGCCCTCTTTGGCTGTGTCATTCCAGCGGATGTAAATTCCCGCAATATTGGGCACTGCCTTCTTTTCCGCATCTGTGAGGGCCATCACAAACATGCCGCTCTTTCCGGGAGTGGCATCCCAGCGCATCTGTAACAGGTCGTCCTTGCACCACTGGGGACAGGCTATAACCTTATAACTCTCACTACCGTTGGTAATGGGCAGCTTCTCCTCGACAAATTCAGCGATATGAAGGCCGCTGGTTACGCCCGGGCAGAGGTGGTCATGGAAAGCAGTTGCCTGCAGGAAGTCGTATGAGGCTCCGCGGGCCCAGACATTGGAGAATCCCGCCAGCGAGAACTCGTTGCCATTGAAAGCTGCATCATTGAAGGTGGCATTGCCCTCATCGGTATGGTTCATCAGATACTCGATATCCACGTTGGCCTTAATGATCTTGGTGAACACCTGATCGTCGTTCATGGCTCTGAACTCATCTGGGCTCTTGCCCAGGGCCTCTGAATCGGCCTGCATGAATACTGCATCGCCGGTGGATTTGTCGAAGAAGTAGAACCAAAGGGGCTTCCAGTGAGCGCGCAGCATCTGAAAGAGGTTACCGTCGCCCATGCTGTTCCCGCTCTCGTTAGTGATGCCTTTTATTGCCGCCTGTGATGTCTGGCCATTGACTATGGCATGGCCTGCATCGGTTAAAGCTAGGATATCAGCATCCCCTTTCTCAAATCCCAGCTCCTGCATTGCCCTATCGGCCGCTTTTGCTCCCAATTCCTCCATTACGGCATCGTCTGCCAAGGCCAGCCCTGGGACCAAAGCCAGGAAAAGGATGACACTGATAATTTTATATTCTATATTCATATTCATTACACCAATAATTGGTTATGATCAATCTATTTAATATTTTCGTCTAATAAAGTAACACTTGTTATGGTCCGGAGTATGCTAGTGATGTGGTATTTTGATTCAAAATGTTTCTCTTGCCCAGAGTACAGCCGCTGCCGATCTGAATGCCGTCGGCCAGGCAGGACTCGGGGGCACGTCCGCACAGAACACTCTTGCCCTCATCAGGAAAGGATCCGGGCAGAACCTCTCCTTGACATCCCTGCCGACCCTGTAGCCTAAGACGATGTAGGGCCCCAGATGGCAGTGAAATGCCGCCAAATCTTCATCCCGATCTGCCCCATCTCTTTTTATCGCTGTTCTTCTCAATGGAACTGATCGACCCATTCTCAATATACGCGATCCTGTCCGATACCGCCCGCAGGACATCCAGATCATGAGAGATGAAAAGATATGCGAGGCCGGTATCCTCCTGCAGCCTCATCATCAGCCGGAGGATTTGAGCCTGAACAGATGCGTCAAGCATAGATGTCGGCTCGTCCGCCACCACAAATCTGGGCTCTAGAGATATGATCCTGGCTAAAACTGCCCTCTGAATTTCTCCCCCGCTTATCTGCTGAGGGTACCTCTCCAGATGCTCTGCATAAAGGCCCAGAACGGAGAGGGCCACAGGCAGAGAATAAATGAGCATACCATTGAATCCCTTGGGAATAAAGCCCACTAAAACGGCCACAATCAGCTCACGGTCGGTGATCTGCCCTTTTCTATGCACCTCGGAGAGAAGGGCAAGGGCAGCCCAGCTGTTGACCAGGAAGAGGTTCAGGGCGGCAGAGCATTCCAAGGGAAGGCGGGATACGGACGCCAGCTGGGCGGTTGGCATGGTCAGATACCGGAAATAGGGTGATCGAAGAATTATGCTGGCCACAAAAAACCCGATTATGATGGGTGGGACCATAACACGGGAGATCTCCAGGGTGGAGGCGAGGGCAGAATGCAATGTCATATCGATATTATAATTACGATATATTTTTTGGTATTATCTTACTCCCGATTCTGCGCCTCCACCAGCCTGGCATATCTTCCCTTCCGGGCCATGAGATCCTCATGACTCCCCTGCTCTGCCACTCTTCCCCCATCTATGACCAAGATCCTGTCCGCATCCACCACTGTGCTCAGCCGGTGGGCGATCATGACGGTAGTCCTGCCCTCCCTACCAACCATCAGGGCCTCTTTGAATGCCCTCTCGTTCTCTGCGTCCAGGCTGGAAGTGGCCTCATCCAGGAGCAGTATGGGTGCCCCTTTTAAGAGCGCTCTGGCGATAGCAATCCTTTGCCTCTCTCCTCCGCTGAGGCGAACGCCCCTCTCCCCTACCAGGGTGTCATAGCCCTGAGGCAGAGTGATAATAAAATCATGAATGCGGGCTCTTGCGGCGGCCTCCTCAACCTCGGCGTCGCTAGCCTCTGATCGTCCTAAACGGATATTCTCTCTGACGCTATCGCTGAAGAGAAAGACATCCTGATTGACTACGGAGAACAGACGGCGCAAGTCCTCCAAGGGATAGCAGCGCAGATCCCTTCCCCCTAATAGTATCCTTCCTGACTCCGGATCCCAAAAGCGGAGCAAGAGATTGGCCACTGTGCTCTTTCCTGCCCCGCTCATTCCCACCAGTGCTACTGTAGAGCCTGCCGGAATCTCCAGGCTCAAGGAGCTCAAGACGGCTGGCTCATCGGGAGAATAGCGGAAGCTGACATCCTCCAGTGAGATGGAGGGCACTATTGATTCAATCAACTCCTCTTTATCTGGATCAGACTCATCCCTGACCGCAGGCTTTTCATCCAATAGCAAAAAGAGCCTCCTAGCAGCAGCACGGGTCAAGGAAAGCTGCTTTGAGATCTCCACCACCGAGGTTATGGAGAGAAAGACGCTTGAGGCCAGGATCATGGTGATGGGGAGGAAACCCGGCTCTAGGGAGTTCTGCCGGACGAGGATGCTCGCTGTGATGAGCACGGCAAGAGTTCCTAGAGAGACGATGCTGATGCTCGCCGCGCTCTGCAGCCCGATGTTTCTCGCCTGTCTGGCCTGCAATTCCAG
>JAXDAR010000092.1:0-9338 GCA_034679645.1 Methanothrix sp.
TAGAAATATCATGTATCCCATCACCGGTTCCCGGGGAACAACGGCATCAACATCTGGTGGCGGAGGGGGCGGCGGCGGGTGTGGCTGCGGCTAAATTTAAAATATCAAAATTTTTTCAAACTAGGAATGAGAATATTGGTCATGAAAAAGGTCGGCTGATGAGCAATTCAGATCTTCCGACAAAGGTACAGCCCCAGGAATCCCTCTCTATGCGTCTCCTTTTCGATCACAAAGCCTGCCCTCTCGATGAGCCCGCGCATGATCCAGTCTGTGGTGGAGAACTCTTTATTGATATGGCTGGTCATCCTCTGGGCAAAGCCGGGGCCGGCCTTCTCTCCTGTGCCGGCAATAAATCTCTCAATCTCTTTTTCATAGTCCCGCGGATCGAAGGAGTAGACGATATCGCGAAGGCAGAGCTTTCCTCCTGGGCGCAGCATCCCGGCTATATTGAGCAAGGCGATCTGCTTCCAGAAGTCGGGCAGGTGATGCAGGGCGATCTGGCTGACGATGGCATCCAGCGGGCCGTTATGGTGGCTGTAGGTGAGAAAGCCGCCCGATAGGAAGCTGATGTTCTTCATCCCCCGCTTCTGGGCTTTATTCCGGGCATAAAGGAGCATACCGGGGGATATGTCCACGGCATAGACCCGGGCACAGAGGCGGGCGGCGGCCAAGGCGAACTCGCCTGTGCCCGTGCCCATCTCCAGCAGTGTCTGGTCAGCTTTAAGGCTCAGGAAGGATAAGATCTCCTCGATCTCTCCAGGGATGTCTCGAAATCTGCTCACGCTGCTGTCATATGATTCCGCCGCGGCGTTGAAGTCCATGCCCGGGTGGTCAGGCTCATTGTACTTCCAGGCTACTGCAGGCATTCTCTGTTGGTCTCCTTTAATTAACAGTCCTCAGGCAATTATATATTTTGCTGTCCGAGCTTGAGGAATTATCGCTCATCATCAGGCTGAATCTGTGCTAAAAAGGAAGTGGGGACTTGGTTCGCCTCCTTTTTGCCTCTTATTTAGATCGCTAAGGCCAAGTGGGACTGCTGTTGCTGACAGGCCATATATCATCTGGGCTGTTATTTTGCACCATTCCTAAGTTGCCCTGTATTGTGCCTCCGTAGTCGTTGTATATACCACCCGCGTATTGTGCTGTGTTATTGTCTATAGAGCCGCTGATCAAGTCCACCAAGCTGTAATAATCATTGTAAATCCCACCGCCATACCATCCTGCTAAATTATATGATATCGTGCTATTGGTGACATTAATTGAGCTTCCGTAGCCGTTGTATACGCCACCACCGTTTTCTGCGGTGTTATTGTCTATAGAGCTGCTAATCAAGTACACGACGCCACCGTAATAGCTGCTGTAAATGCCACCCCCAGACCACTCTGCCATATTATCCGATATCGTGCAATTCGCAGCAGTAATTGCGCCTTCGTTGTATACGCCACCCCCGTTTTCTGCTGTATTCTTGTCTATAGAGCTGCTAATCAAGTTCATGACGCCGTAATTGGAAATGCCACCCCCAGACCACTCTGCCATATTGTCTGATATCGTGCTATTCGTAACAGTAATTGCGAATCTATTGTATAAGCCACCACCCGCATATTGTGCTATATTACGATCTATATAGCTGTTAATTAGGTCCATGACGCCGTAATTATATATGCCGCCTCCATTCCATCTTGCCGTATTATCTGATATCATGCTATTCGTAATGGTAATTGTGCCTCCGTTGTATACGCCACCCGCGTTTTCTGCTGTATTATGTTCTATAGAACTGCCAGTCAAGTCCACTAAGCCGTAATAGTCATTGTAAATCCCACCGGCATCCCCTTTTGCTATATTATCTGATATCGTGCTATTCGCAGCAGCAGTTGTGCCTGCATTGTATGCGCCACCTGCATTTTCTGCGGTATTGTGGTCTATAGAACTGCTAATCAAGTTCACGACGCCGGAATACTCATTGTAAATCCCACCGCCGGACGATTCTGCTATATTATCTGATATCGTGCTATTGGTAACAGTAACTGTGCCTTTATTGAATATTCCGCCTCCCAATCTCGCAGCGTTGCCAGATATGGTAGTGTTATCGATAGTCAATATCCCCTGGTTGAAAACACCACCGCCGCAGGAGCCAATGGTTTCATAATAATCTCCGTATCCTCCCTGGATGGTCATATCTGAGATTTGAGCGTTCACGCCAGGTTCTATGGTGAATGCTCGCCCTATCTGGCCACTGTCGTAGTACTGTCCATCTATGACTGTTAAATCTTGGCCTTCGCCCTGTATGGTCATATCCTTGTCCATTACTATTCGTTCTTTATAGAGACCTGCACCTATGGACAATGAGTCACCTGAATCGGCGAATCCGAACAAATCCCCTATGATTCTTCCAGAGCTTCTGGAGGCTATTATTCCCTCGAGGGATCCGTAATGATGTAGTGTAACCTTTTGACTGTCCCCCGGCTTAAATCTATAGTCCTCTATGCTTATGCTATCTGCACTTGCATTGTTTATATACTGCAAAGTCTCGCCGAAATGTCCCTCAGTTCGGCCTGCAAATTGAGCAGGCATTGCTCCCTCCTGGTTCAATGAATTGGTCAGCCGATATAATCCCCCGTCATCACGTCCATAGCTGGACACTACAATATTTTCGCCCGATGCCCGAAAGACCGGATCTTCTCCTGCAGGGCCAAACTGGCTTGCCTGGACGTCATTGCCATCAGTATAGGCCAGATTGTGATAGCCTGTAAGCGATCCGGATACAACCTCTGTGCTTCCTCCCGCAGATAGAGTCTCGAAAGAGGCCATCGCCGAGGCTTTGATGTAATCAGCACTGCCGACATCCAGCCATTCCTCTGCCTTTACCCATTCAGAAGCCTTTTTGAGACTGCCCTCTTTTGGATAAACCTGCGACCTATAGCTTATATCTGTGCCATTGATTACTTTGGCATAAACCTCTGCGTGTTTCCCGGTACGGTCTGTCACTTGATGGCTCTGCTCAAAGCTTTTAACAGGCCCTTTTGTCTTTATATCCGGATTTACCTTGGCACCATCAATCGCAACGGTTCCTTGCAGGGATGTATCCTGTGCCGCATTTATGTCCATATTCACAGTCTGTGCGCTGATTCCATCGTCGCCTGTCACGCTCACCTTAATAGAGGCTGCGGGAATGCAGGCAGCGATAAGAGCTACTATTAATATTACTATCATCCTTTCAGATGAATTCATTATGCATTCCTCCAAATTCGCCCAAAAGTTAATATAATGTATGATCATTATTGATATAAAAATCTTATGCTGATAATTTTTTGCTGTTCTAATCCAGATCACGGGCACCACCCGGAATACACTTCGCGTATCACCAAAAGGAAGCATATTAGTCGCAGAGCCTCTGGATCGAGGTCGGCAGATCTCAATGCTGCCGGGCAAAAAATAGTTATAAAATGCAGCAAAGAATATCTCAGGGGATTTTAAATGCCAAAGATAGCGATAATCTATGCCAGCGGCCTGGGAAGGACAAAGAAGATGGCAGAGGCCATTGCCAATGGGGCAATGACCATTGAAGGAACTGAGGTGTTGCTGAAGGATGCTTTTGATGCTTCGCCAAATGATGTTGTGGATGCGGATGCAATCGTTCTTGGCGGTTCGACCTACAACTACAAGCTGATCAAGTCGATGGACCCATTATTGAAAGAGATGGCAAAGCTCGATTTAAAGGGGAAGGTGGGAGTGGCATTTGGCTCTTATGGATGGAGCGGCGAGAGCATTCCCACCTTGATCGCCCGCATGAAATCCTTTGGCATGAACGTGGTTGAGCCGGGGACGACGGCCATACAGGTGCCCAGCAAGGAAGATATCGAAAAGTGCTTCCACCTGGGAAGGACAATTGCCACCGGCCTGGGAAGATAGATCTCTTCCCGGACGGTCTAAAAGAAAATGGGGATGCACAGAGGCTCAGGAAAATATCTCGATACTGCAATCAGGCCTCAGGACATCCTCCGTCAATCCATTTTCCATATAGTGGTTCTGGCACATTCTCTGCCGGATCCTGGCAGCGATACACATACCCACACCATCGATGGACCTTCCTGTCGGACCCGGCAACGATCTGCTCCTGGCACCAGAGTTTCAGGCCGCATCCTTCTGCCATGCTGAGCGGCTTTATCATCTCTTCCTGGCTTGCCCCCTGGCTGAGCAGCTCTTTAAGTCTCTTCTCGGTCTCCTCCAGCGTCATATGCAATGAATATAGGTGTTATTAGATTTAAGTTTAAGCTTTCGATGAGTGGCTTCGCACATCTTCATTCGCTCTCATCCAGACAACATTCTTTCATCGTTCTCTCCAACTCCAGTGCTACCATCGCTCCCGCCATCCTCTGCTGCACCGTCGCTGCCAGCATCCGGCCTGCTCGCGCCCGGGAGTATTCGTCCACCTGCCAGTCGAGCCCCTCGTATCCCACCTCCATCAGGATCAGCCCCTCCGCCGGGGCGGTGGGAGCGCCATGGTTCAGCTCCGGCCGGAGGAGATCGGAAAACCAGCCCATATCCTTCTGGCCCGAGCCCACCTTTTCTGTGGCCCCCACAATCTTTCGCACCATATTCCACAGAAAGCCCTCTGCCCGGATGTCGAAGATGAACAGGCCGTTTCTCTCCGATATCTCCAGCTTCTCTACCCTCTTTACTGTTCCCACCTTGGCAGAGGAGAAGTTTCGAAAATCATGCTCCCCCAAGAGCATCTCCCCTGCCTCTTCCATCAAATCCATGTTCAGGCCCGGATGCCAGAGGAGATAGCGGTACTCCCTCCAGAGAGCATTCCAGCGGGCGCTGAATCCCACAGGGGCTATGGCCCAGGCCCAGGTCCAGATGTCCCTGGGAAGGCGGCCGTTCACGCACCGCGGCCTGGTCAGATCGACCTTATCCTCATCTATCCAAAAATCGATCACCTGGCCCAGAGCAGAGACTCCCCGGTCCGTCCTTCCGGCATAGCAGAAGTCGCCGTGGATGACGCCGATCCTCTCCAGCGCCCGCCGAACCTGGCTGTCCACAGTCACCCGGTCGGGCTGCTTTTGGAATCCGTAATAGTCGTCTCCCAGGTAGGCGAGCTTGAGGGCAACTTTCAATCAGATCTCCCTGGGATCGGTTATGTATCCGGTGATGGCGCTCGCTCCCGCGGTGGCGGGGGAGGAGAGGTAGACGAAAGCCTGGGGGCTTCCCTGCCGGCCCACGAAGTTCCGGTTGGAGGTGGCCAGACAGCGTTCTCCTGCCCCCAGGAGGCCGAAGCTTCCGCCCATGCAGGGGCCGCAGCAGGGCGACTCCACCATTGCCCCCGCCTCCATGAACCTCTCCACCAGGCCGGCTCGCAGGCATTTCATGTACTCATCCCGGCTGGCGGGGACCACGATCATTCGTACCCCTTTTGCCAGGGGCTCTCCTTTCATCATCTCGCTGGCAAGCTGCAGATCCTCGAAACGGCCGTTGGTGCAGGAGCCTAAGAACACCTGGTCGATCCGGGTCTGGGGAACCTGGCTTATGGGTAGGACGTTGTCCACATTATGGGGCATGGCGATCTGCGGCTCAAGATCGGATACATTCCACTCCCTCTGGGAGAAGGATGCATCCTCGTCCCCCTCGACGATCCCTGCCTGGATGGCCTCTCGATCCGGGATTCTTTCCTCCAGGTAATTCCTGGTCGTCTGGTCGGCGGGGAACATGCCCACCTTGGCCCCCATCTCTATGGCCATATTGGAGACCGTCATCCTCTCGGGAATGCTCATCCTTTTCGCTGCCTCACCCCGGAACTCGCAGGCCAGATAGTTGGCCCCGTCGGCACCGATATCGCCGATTATGCGCAGAATGGCATCCTTGGAGGTGACCCGGGAGGGCAGCCGTCCTTCGACCATTATCTGCAGGGTCCCTGGCACCATGAACCAGAGCTTGCCGGTGGCAAATACCGATGCCATGTCCGTCGATCCCACACCGGTGGCAAAGGCTCCAAAGGCTCCATAGGTGCAGGTGTGCGAGTCGGTGCCCACAATCACATTTCCGGGGAGCACATGGCCCTTCTCAGGCATCACCTGGTGGCATACGCCGCAGAAGATATCGTAATTGAGAATTCCCTGCTCAGAAGCGAACTTACGCAGCTGGATGTGATTTTCCGCTGCCTTCAGGCTGTCAGCCGGCACCTGATGATCGAAGAGAAGCACTATTTTGGCTGGGTCCCAGACCCGGGCATGCCTGCCTGCAATCTCGTAGAATCCCTTCACTGCCAGGGGGCCGGTGATATCATGGATCATGGCGCCATCTATATTCGCCATGACGAACTCGCCCGCCTTTACCTCTTTGTTTGCCGCTCTGGATAATATCTTCTCAGACAGGGTTTGGCCGCTCATGAGGAATCTGTTGCCCTACATGATGATAAATCTTGACCTTTACAGGCTCATCATCTTCGCCTTTCTGAGGTCGGAGACAAAATCCGCCATAAGATTGCGGTTTCTCAGGACGGCTGCGGGATGATAGGTCACCAGAAAGCGATCGCCCAGGATCTGGCCGCGCAGGAGGGATACCCCCACCCTTCCCAGGACCGCCCCGGCCGCAGTGTTGCCCATCAGGCAGATGACCCGGGGACGAATCGACTCCATCTGATCCTTCAGATAAGGAAGACAAAGCTCGATCTCCTTTTTCTTCGGCTTTCTGTTCTGGGGGGGGCGGCATTTGATGACGCTGGTTATGAATACATCTGACCTGGCCAGGCCCGCCTCCTCTAAAGCCTCATCCAGCACCCTTCCCGCCCGGCCGACGAAAGGCAGCCCTTTCAGGTCCTCCTCCCCGCCGGGGGCCTCTCCCACCAGCATGATCACTGCCCGGGATGGGCCGCTTCCGGGAACGGTCAGGTTTCGAGTGGTGGAAAGGGGACAGAGCTTGCAGGCGGCGATCTTTTCCTGCAGTAGGATCAGGTCGGAAGAGCACATGGTGGCAGGCTTTGATCCAGCTCATTGATAACCCTTCTCCATTGATCCCCAGGAAAATCAACTGCAACGAAAGGTTCTTATTTATTCAAACCCTCTAGCCAGATGAGGAGGGTACTGATGCAGTTTGCAGAGTGGACATATCCCCTGAGGAAGTTCGACGATATATATTATACTATTGAGAGAATAGTTTACGGCAAAGGGGAGCTTAAGGGCTTCACCACCGAAGATATCTACAACAACCTGAGAGACAAGCGCTTTTTCAATGACGTGCAGGATCTGAACCGATATCTTCTGGAAAACGGGCAGAAATATAAAATCAGAAAGATAGATGAGGCCTGGGAGCGCTACTACTAGCGCTTCATCTGATCTTTTCTTTAAAGTAGATATTTCTCTCATCTATTCCCAGTTCATTGAATCTGCCTGTGGCCAGGATGCTATGGCTGTGCTTGAGCAGAGCCACTCTCACTCCGGGTGCCACCACCGACTCCGATGGGAGGACCACGTTCTCGCCCACCACCGGAACTCCTCCCTCCACTCCCCCATTCAATCCCAGAGCGCTATGCTCCTCCAATGTGGAGTGGCGGCCCACTATTGCCCGGATGATACTGACTGAATGCTTGATGTGAGCGAAGCTCATCACCATGCTGTCCTTTATCTCGACATCCCGGTCGATGAGGCTGGTATGGCCGATATGGGAGTTCTCTATTACCACACCCCGCTCGATGCGACAGTTCCTGCCGATGGAGACGTTCCCCTTCAGCAGGATCTCTCCTGAAGCCAGCATCGGCTCTATCCGGGAGAGGGTGCTGGGATGAATCCATTGATTGGTCTGGTAGCAGTACTTGCGGTCGAAGTGCCTGACCCGACCGGAGAGGCAGTCCATGGCCGCCTGATGCAGCCTTTCCGGTGTGCCGATATCTATCCAGTAGCCAGAGACAGGAAATCCGTAGACGGGATAGCCGTTCTCAGTCAGATAGGGGATCAGGTCTCCCCCTATGTCCCTGGCCCTGTCGCCCATCTTCGCCAGTACCTCTCTGACCTCAGGGCTGAAAAGATAAAACGCAGTATTGATCATCCGGCTGGGCTCGCTGCCCGGCTTTGGCTTTTCCACAAAGCCCTGGATGCGCATATCATCATCCACCCGCGCCACACCGTAAGAGGAGATGTTCTCCCCCGGGGCGATCTCCTTTAAAGCTACGGTGAGAACGGGTTTATGCCTCTGGTGGAACTGGACTATGCTCGACAGATCGATATCGATCAGGTTATCCCCTGAGACTACCAGCAGGTCATCTTTTATATCGAAGTAGTTCATGCAGTAGCGCAGAGAGTCGGCGCTGCCCTTATCATCATAGAGCGGCTGATAGCTGAAATCCTGGTGGTCGGAGATGCCCAGACGCTTGAAGAAGCCCTCACCGGCTTTGAAATAGTTGCTCAGGTTCAGGGTATTGCTCGCTCCCTTGCTGCCCAGAATGAAGCGGCGACAGCCCTGGCTGGCCAAAACCCGGAAGAGATTGGCAATAATGGCTGTATCGCACAGCTCTACCAGAGGTTTGGGCTGATCCAGGGTCAGAGGGTACAGGCGCGTTCCTGAGCCGCCAACAGTTGCTAGAACCTGGGGAAACATGCTCTATAATTGGAGCAGGCAAGAATATTAAAGCTATCCCTGCAGATCATCTCAATTGTCTTTATTCTATCTCTTCCATCTCTTTGATATCTTTCATATCATCCATTTTATATTCAGTATCCACGCATTATCTTCAAAATGATGCGGGCGATCATGAAGGCGATCAGGAAGAGAATAACATAGAAGGCAATCGTCATTACATCCATAGCAATCTGTCATTCATTTCTGGTTTATAGCTTTGATTGCCATAAAAAGATTGATCAGCCATAAGTGCCCAAATCCTGGGCCAATCAGGTGCGAATCATGAATCATAGCGGGGCCATAGAGAAGGCGAAGGAGCATTTCGCCGCGCTGCTCTCCGAGCAGCTCAAGCGCGTTGATCAGATGAAAGCAGGTGAAGATTGGGCGGACTACAGCCGGCTTATGCCGATAATAATCGGAGTGGTGGGTGGAGACGGCATAGGCCCCTTCATCACCAAAGAGGCGGTGCGGGTGCTCGAGCAGATCCTGACGGAAGAGATCCAGTCGGGAAAGGTCGAGCTCAGGGAGATCGCGGGCCTTTCCATCGAGGAGAGGGTCAAAGTGATGAAGGCCCTGCCCGAGGATAGCCTGGCGGCACTGAAGCAGTGTCATGTGATACTGAAGGGTCCCCTGACCACCCCCAAGAAAGGGGACAAATGGCCAAACCTGGAGAGCGCCAATGTCTCCATGCGCCGGGAGCTGGACTTATTCGCCAATGTCCGGCCGGT
>JAXDAR010000093.1:0-3591 GCA_034679645.1 Methanothrix sp.
GAGAAATAGCCCAGATTGATGGAACCCAGGATGATGGCACCGGTCAGATCGCCCATCTGTTCCTGCAGCCTCTTGATCCTGGCTTCAATCTCACTGCGGGGTGTCAAGATGTAATTGCTCTCTTTCATACTCCGATCTCCTCCTCCAGGTCCTGAAGATACTGCTCTAGCACCCTGGCCCTCTTTGCGGCAAGTCTCTTTGCGGCAGAGGTATGCATGCCCGATTCCAATTTCAGCAGCTTTCTATAAAAGTGGTCCAGATTCCATCTTTTGTCATCGGGCTCCCTCTCCCGGCAGAAGGGATCTTGCCGGTGATACATCTCTCTTCCCAGAGCGCCGCCGGTGACAAAGAGGCGGGCGATGCCTATGGCCCCCATGGCATCCAGCCGGTCGGCATCCTGGAGGATCCTGGCCTCCAAGGTGACAGGACGAACTCCCCGGGAGAAGCTGTGCACCTCTACGGCATAGAGCACCTTCTCTATTCTATCCCTGTCCAGTCCCTTGCCCTGCAGGAAGGAGCGCGCTGCGCTCGCTGAAGCCTGGCCGGACGGCTCTTGGCCTGATTGAAGCCCCTTTTTAGATTCCAGGTCATGAAGCAGAGCGGCCGGCAGCAGAACCTTCATGTCCGCCTTCTCCTCCTGGCCGATCTTCCGGGCCATTTTGCAGACCCTCAGGATATGGCTGAAA
Organism: Methanothrix sp.; assembly: GCA_034679645.1. Lineage (GTDB taxonomy): Archaea > Halobacteriota > Methanosarcinia > Methanotrichales > Methanotrichaceae > Methanothrix. The sequence continues at coordinate 687 of JAXDAR010000093.1, forward strand.
TCATGGGCCGGATCAGCTTTACGATAGAAGGAGCTGATTTCATCCAGCCAGGAGCCCGGATCAAAGTCGTCAGAGGCCATCGGTAGTTGATTGCAGCCCTGGAGATAAATAGTCTGGCCAGGATTATGGCAATCTCAACTTCTAAAGGATGCAGGTGCTGATGATGTCATCGATCAGACAGTCTAAAACTCTCATATGATACTATGCCTGATGGAAATTCTTCATTCTGTCGGCTTATTGAAGAATGCATAATCCTTCTCAGAGGAATGCAATGAAAATACTGGCTAGAAGGTTGATTAATTTTAATATGTGGCCATATAGAAAAGACTTAAATGTATTACGCTAGATACTATAATGTGAGATGATGAGGCATTCTGATTCACCAAAGCGGAAAATGATTTGCTTGATCATCTATATTTTGCTCGTTTTGGTCAATGGCCAGAATTCCCCCGACTTTCCAAAATCATCTCAGGATGAGGGCTTTTCCGGAGACGTAAGCAGATTCTTTCTTAAACCCTCTCCAATAGCCGATGAGATCTCCGGCAATGTAGTGGGACCCCAGAAGATGCCTGGAGTAAACTTCACCAGCATCCAGGAGGCTTTAGATCAATCCGATCCCGGAGAGACGGTCTATGTTCTGAGCGGGAATTATCATGAAAACCTGAACCTAAGCAAGCCGGGCATCACGCTAAAGGGAGTTGATACCGGTGAAGGGGCACCAGTGGTATCAGCCGTAGGACACAGCAGCACCATTACCATCGCCGCCAGCAAATGCACCGTGGACGGCTTTGTGGTGATGAATCCAGGAAGACAAGAAGCTCTACCGCAGCAAAAACAATCCTCATCTCCCAGAAACCGAGAAGATTCAGGCAATCAAGAACCTGGAACAGAGCAAGATTCCTCATCTCCCGGAAGTCAAGAAGCAGGAATCACAGTACTCTCTGACGGCAACATCATATCCAATAATGCCATCACCGACTGCAAAGGCAATGGGCTTGAGTTGAGCCGGAGCAGTGGCAATACCATCCAGGGAAATAGAATCGCCAGCAATGGTCTGGATGGGATCTCCTTGAGAGGCTCCTCAGACAATATCCTCTCATCCAACTCGGTTACGGAAAATGGAATGAATGGCCTCTATCTCCAGGACTCGGATAATAATATCATCCGAGGATCCTTATTCTTGAATAATAAGCTAGAAGGCATTCTGCTGATCAATTCAAATGATAACCTCGTAGTTGATAATGTCTATGACAGCATCAGAGAGGAAAATTCCAAGAATAATATTATTAATGGTAATAAACTGATGACTGAAGTAGACATTCCCGGCAATGTCGACACCAGGATAGATGAGAAAGAGGACGAAAAGGAGCCGGAGCCGGAACCCGAACCGGTCCCTGTTCTCCTTATCCGGGTTGGTCCGGAAGAGAGCATTAAGAGCATTCAGAAGGCCTTAGATCTTATCAGCCCGGGAGGGATTATAGAGGTCCTCAGTGGAACATACCCTGAGACGCTCTGGATAGATGAGGCAGACATAACTCTCCGGGGAATGGACCGCGGAGGGGGATTTCCTGTGGTTTCCGGCAATGGTGTGGATAGCACCATCACTATAATGAGTTCCGGAATCGCAATTCAGGATCTGGTGGTGACCGGATCCGGCAATCCTCATGCGGGAATTGAAATAAGGGTCTCTGGCTCTGTCATTAAAGGGTGCCGGATAGCAGGCAATAAAGGCTACGGCATATCCGTCTCATCTGCGGATGGCAGCATAATAGCTCAGAATACCATCGAGGACAACGGCCTGGGGGGCATCCTCCTGCAAAGCTGCCGGAACAACCGAATCTCTAACAACAACATCTCCCGCAATACAGGTTACGGCATCGATGTCTCCCGCTCCACGAACAATGTGATATTTTTAAACAATTTTAATAATGAATTGAATGCCAGAGATTCCGGTTCCGGAAACAGATGGAACTGCGACCAGGATATTTCCTATGTCTACTACTCCAGGTCATTCTCCCTTCCCCTGGGCAATTACTGGTCCGACTATTCCGGCAGCGATGGCAATGGCGATGGGCTGGGAGACACACCTTACAGTCTGCCGGGAGGATCAGCCAGCAAGGACATGTATCCTCTCATCAAGCCCTGGCCCTTCCAGGAGCCTCCTCTGTCCATCTCCGGGGTAAAGTTCAAGGACTGCAACGGAAACGGGGCGAGAGATCCGGATGAACCTGGCCTTGCCAACTGGACCATTCGATTGGCCGGGCCGGGTGGATTGAATAAAGCAACATACACGAATGCAACCGGAGCTTATAGCTTCGCTGGGCTTGCACCGGGGAGCTACACAGTCTCTGAGGAGAAGAGGCAGGGGTATTCTCAGACCTATCCTGGCCAGAGTGGGATACATAATGTAACTCTCTGTGACTCCAGCATATCTGGATTGAATTTCGGCAACTGCAGAAACGATCTTTTCATATCGGGATACAAGTTCATGGATTATAACGACGATGGCGACCGAGATGAGGGTGAACCGGGACTGAAAGACTGGACTATTGAATTGTCCGGGGCAGAAAACAGGACAGCCAGTACCGATAGCGATGGTATGTACAATTTCACCAATCTGCGGCCTGGGAGCTATTCAGTTGAAGAGACCCTTCAGACAGGTTTTACCCAGACCTGTCCTTTGGGCGGGGTGTATGAGGTAATTATAAATTCAACTTCACTGGAGGGCGCAAATTTTGGAAATAGAAAAATCATCTGGGCAGTCTGCAAGAATGGAAGCTGCGATTACCTAACTATTCAGGCAGCTATTAACGTTTCCCAGCCAGGCGACACCATTCGGGTCTATAGCGGAACCTATGATGAGCATGTCGATGTGAACAAGAAGCTCACTCTGCGGGGCGTGGAC
>JAXDAR010000094.1:0-2773 GCA_034679645.1 Methanothrix sp.
CCCATGAGTTCAACCAGATTTTGGCTTATAGCCAGTCCCAGGCCTATTCCATCTCGCTTATGACTTAGGGACGCCTCAAGTTGCTCGAATGGCGAAAAGAGCCTTGCCATCTTTTCTCCAGGTATGCCGATTCCTGTGTCCCTGATCTCAAAGAGTATCTGATGCAAATCGTCTTTAATGACATCCGAGGAGACAGAGACAGAAACCTCACCCTGGTCGGTGAACTTCACCGCATTGCCCAGCAGGTTTACCAGTATCTGCTTCAGCCTTCCACGGTCCTCCACTATCACCTTTGGGGTGACTGGATCTATGCAGAAGTCCAGGCGCAGACCTTTCTGGATAGCCCTGGCGGAGACAATCTTTACCGACTCTTCACTGCCTCCCTTCAGCTCGAAAGGCCGTCGCTGCAGCTTGATCTTCTCCCGTTCCATCCTGGAGAAGTCCAGGATGTCACTGATGATGGCCAGCAAGGCTTCCCCTCCCTCCTTTATTCCCTCTATCAGATCTCTCTGTTCCGGGCTCAGGGGACCTTCAAGGAGCAGGCTGGCAAAGCCGATCACTGCGTTCATGGGCGTGCGCAATTCATGGCTCATATTGGCCAGAAATTCGGCCTTTGCCCTTGCCGCTTCCTCTGCTGCCTCTTTGGCAATGACCAAATCGGCCACAAGCTTTTCATGCTCCAAGATCTCGTCCTTCAGGGCCAGATCGATTCTTTTGCGTTCGATCGAATACCTGATGGAGCGGGCCAGGATCTGAGCGCTAAACTGGCCTTTTACCAGATAATCCTGCGCCCCATCCTGCAGAGCCCCGGTGGATAGGGCATCGTCATCATATCCGGTGAGCACAATTATGGGGACAGTCGCCGCCCTGGAGTGAATCTTGCGAAATGTGTCCAGGCCCAGGCTATCTGGCAGTCCGAGATCGAGGAGTATGGCATCCTTCCCCTCCAGGCGTTCCAATCCTGCTGAGAGGCTGGAGGCTCCCTCCAGCTCAAATGGTCTGCCGCTTTCGATCAGTAGCTCCTTTATCAGCCGGGCATCGCCGGGATTATCTTCTATTAAAAGTATACGAACATATCCGTTGGTCAATAAAATTCCTCTCTTGGCGGGAGCTTGACCACCGCAAACCAGAAATCCTCGATGGATCTGGTAATGTTCATGAACTGGTCATAGTCCACCGGCTTTGTGATATAACAGTTTGCATGAAGATCATAAGTGGCGGCTATATCGCTCTCTCTATAGGATGAGGTCAGGACGACTACCGGTATGCGCTTGAGACCGGGATCCGTCTTTATGGCAGATAGTACCTCCAGGCCGTTCTTCCTGGGAAGGTTGAGGTCCAGCAGAATGAGGTCCGGCCGGGGTGAACGGCTGTATTTTCCTTCCCGGCGAAGGAATGATAGGGCTTCGAATCCATCCCTGGCCACGCTCAGGCGGTTCGATATCCGTCCCTCTTTCAGGGCTTCTTCCGTCAGACGGATATCGCCCGCGTTGTCTTCTACCAGCAGTATCTCCACTGGCCTGCAATTTCCCCTATCATTTCTGCACAATTTAGATCCCTTTCAATTCCCCGTTCTCCAGCGGTATGGTGAAGTAGAAGGTAGTTCCGCATCCAGGTTCGGACTCCAGCCAGATCCTTCCCCCATGTCTTTCCACAATCTTCTTGGCGATGGTAAGCCCAATTCCCGTACCGGGATACTCTTCTCTTCCGTGCAGCCTTTGAAATATTGTAAATATTCGATCGAAGAACTGGGGGTCTATTCCAATGCCGTTATCCTGAACGGAAATCAACCAATCTTTTTCGTTTTTCCTGGCAGAAATATGGACTTCAGGCACCTCGGTGCTTCTGAACTTGATGGAATTGCCTATGAGGTTTTGGAAGAGTTGAACCATCTGAATCCTGTCCGCCAGCACACAGGGCAGTTCGTCGTGTGTAATCACGGCACCGCTTTCCTCTACTGCCAGCTTCAGGTTGGCCAGGGCCTCTGAAAGCGCCTGCTCCAGGCTGGTGGGAGCGAGTGGCCTGGCCCTGGTCCCCACCCGAGAGTAGAGAAGGAGGCCATCGATGAGCTGCTGCATTCTCCTGGTGCCTTCTACTGCGTACTCGATGAAATCATCAGCATCCCTGTCCAGTCTTCCCTTGTAGCGGCGGGAGAGGAGCTGCACATAGCTGGATATCATGCGCAAAGGCTCCTGCAGATCATGAGATGCGATATGAGCAAATTGCTCCAGCTCGGCATTGGATCGCATCAGATCCTCTGATTTGCTGTTAAGCTCCTCTGCCCTGGAGGCAAGCTGCTGGGAGATCCGGCACAGATCTGCAGTTCTCTCCTCTACCCTCTCTTCCAGCTCGTCCCGCGCCCTCAACAGCTCCATCTCGATGAGCTTTCGTTCCGTTATGTCCTGGCCCTGGGCAATGGTAGCCACGATCTTAGAGCTATCTTTATCGTAGATATTGGCCGAGTTCCATAGAGCGGTCCTGACCGATCCTCCCGTATTCCAGATGGGGATCTCCACTGTCTCCCAGCGTTCTCCGGATAGAGCCCTTTTGATATGACCAAGAGCCATCATCCTGCTCTCTTCCGGAAATAGTATGTCCAGCTTCTTTTCCAGAACATCACCAGCGGGAAAGCCGGTCATTCTCTCGAAGGCATGATTGAACCTGGTTATCCTGAAGTCCTGATCCCAGACGATGATTGGAGCATTGGCATTATCGATCAGGCTCTCCAGGTAGTCGCGGGTCTCGCGCAGCTCCGATTCAGCCCGAAGGCGAA
>JAXDAR010000095.1:0-9694 GCA_034679645.1 Methanothrix sp.
TTCGCGGCTCAGAAAAACCGCTTATTGGAAAGACCATCGGGGACATGTTCGATGAGATTGCAGAGAGGTATCCGGACAATGATGCACTTGTCTCCGTCCACCAGGGAAAAAGGTACACCTATCGCGAGCTGCAAAAAGAGCTGAACAGGACAGCGAAGGGATTCATAGCACTGGGGCTGAAGAAAGGCGACCGCCTGGCCATCTGGGCAACGAACATAGCGGAATGGATCATCACCCAGTTTGCTACCGCCAAAGCGGGAATCATTATGGTGAACATCAATCCCGCCTACAGGACTCATGAGCTGGAGTACGCCCTCCGCCAGTCCGAGGCCCAGGTCCTCCTCCTCATGGACCGGTTCAAAAGCTCCGATTATATCAAGATGTTCTATCAGGTCTGCCCCGAGGCAGTGAGCAGCAAACCAGGGGAGATCCACTCCGAGAAGCTGCCCTTCCTGAGAACAGCCGTCCTGATCCGGGGAGAGAGGCAGCCGGGCATGTACAGCTGGGAGGACGTGCTCAGAATGGGCGACGAAATTCCAGATGAGGTGCTGGCGGAGAGACAGGCCAGTCTGGACTTTGACGATCCCATCAACATCCAGTATACCTCGGGCACCACCGGATTTCCCAAGGGGGTGGTGCTGACCCACCATAATATTCTGAACAACGGTTACTTCATCGGCGAATGCATGAAATTCACAGAAAGAGATCGCCTGTGCATACCGGTTCCATTCTATCATTGCTTCGGCATGGTCCTCTCCAATATGGCTTCCGTAACTCACGGGACCACCATGGTCCTGCCGGCGGAGCACTTCGACCCCATATCCACCCTCTCTGCGGTAGAGAAAGAGCGCTGCACTGCGGTGCATGGAGTTCCCACCATGTTCGTGGCCGAGCTTGAGCACCCTGAGTTCAAGAAGTTCGACCTATCCAGCCTGCGCACGGGGATCATGGCCGGATCGCCCTGTCCCATCGAGTTCATGAAGAAGGTGAGCACCCTGATGAACATGCGTGAAGTGGTGATAACCTACGGCCAGACCGAGTCCTCTCCAGGGATCACCATGTCCTCTACCGATGACTCCCTGGACCTGAGGGTTTCAACTGTGGGAAAGCCCATGCCCCATACAGAGATGAAGATCGTGGATCCCAAGACGGGAAAGATCGTCCCCCGGGGAGAGACGGGAGAGATCTGTGCCCGGGGATATATGATCATGCGGGAGTATTACAACAATCCAGTGGCCACGGAGCAGTGCATAGATGAAGAGGGCTGGCTGCATACCGGCGACCTGGGGACTCTGGACGAGAACGATTACTGCAAGATGACCGGCCGGCTCAAGGACATGGTGATTCGGGGTGGGGAGAACATTTATCCGCGGGAGATCGAGGAGTTCCTCTACACCCATCCCGCCATCAGCGATGTGCAGGTGATCGGCGTCCCGGACAAGAAATATGGCGAGGAACTGATGGCCTGGATCAAGCTCAAGAACGGTGCGGCGGTCACCCCGGAGGAGATCCGTGCCTTCTGCAAGGGCAGAATCGCGCACTTCAAGGTTCCCAGGTATATCAAGTTCGTGGACGAATTCCCCATGACGGTCAGCGGAAAGATTCAGAAGTACAAGATGAGAGAGGATTCGATCAAGGAGCTGGGGCTGGAGGAAGCAGCGGAGATGAAGACGGCATAAGGCCGATCTCTTTCTCCTGTAGTCGTTCATACCAGCTTTCAAGGAAATATTTCTGTCAGTACTCTATGCATCTGCGAAAACTTGATCGGCTTGGTGAGTTGGGCATGGTCGGTAGGAATGCGTTTTCCAAGAGATGTCAGAAGAATCAGAGGCAACCTTTTATTGTGATTGCCAATCTCTTTTTCCAGTTCAAGGCCATCCATAGTCTGCAAATCCATATCTAGAATGGCGATATCGAAAACATCGCCCCGTCGGGTGTACCTGAGCGCCTCCTGGCCAGATGAAGCCAGCATGGGTATCATACCCCAATTATAAACCTGTTTTCCCAGGATCTGGCGATTGATTTTATTTTCCTCGACTATGAGAACTCTTTTGCCTGCAAGCTGAGGAGAGACTACTGTAATCTGGGGCTCCGATTGGCCTGCAGATGTCTTAATAGTAAAATGGAATGTCGAGCCTGCGCCTGGCCTGGATTCAGCCCAAATTCTTCCACCCATCAGCTCTACCAGTTTTTTAGATATGGCCAGGCCAAGACCAGTTCCCCCGTATAGTCGAGTGATTGAGGTCTCAATCTGGCTGAATGGTTGGAAGAGGAGATGCATTTTATCCCCAGGTATACCTATGCCTGTATCCCGAACGGCAAACTCGATCTCACCATTTTTCCGGATTGAGACCGATAGCACGACATCACCCTCATCTGTGAATTTGATGGCATTGGAGAGCAGGTTCATCAAGACTTGCCGAAGTCTTCCAGGATCGCCGGTGACTTCGTCAGGGACCTTTTTGTCGATCACATAGGCCAGATTTAATTGCTTCTCAAATGCCTTGCACGCCATCAAGTCAATGGCTTCCTCAACGCACTGTTGCAGGTTGAACTGGCAATCCTCAAGGACTACCTTATCGCTTTCCATCTTGGAGAAATCGAGGATATCATTGATGATGGCCAGTAGTGCATCGCCATTAATCCTGATGGTCTCAAGGTAATGCTTCTGCTCCGGGCTGAGAGGCTCATCTAAAAGAAGCTCAGTGAAGCCTATGATTGAGTTCATCGGCGTTCGGATCTCATGGCTCATGTTGGCCAGGAATTCAGACTTGACTCGCAAAGCGGCTTCAGACAGCTCCCTGGCCTTTTGTAGCTCTTCATTGGTTTTTAAAAGTTCAGCGGTCCTTTCCCTGACCTTTTGCTCCAGATTATCATGAGCTTTCTGCAGCTCACTTTCAGCCTTTTTCCTATCGGTTACATCCAGGATTGAGAGTCTGTACTCCGTTCCAACTTTACCGAGAACTATACCCTCAATATAGACATCGATCTTCTCGCCAGTGCTATTCTGAAGTCTCAATTCGCAAGATTGCTTGATTTCAGTGCTGCAGACTTTACGGCAAAAGGCTTCGAAGATCTGCCGGTCTCCTGGTACAATAAAAAAAATAAAGGGCATATTTGATAAATAGCGTCTTTCTACTCCAAGGAGCTTAGCCCCGGCCAGGTTAATCTCATGGATAAGTCTATGCTCATCAAGCGCAAGTAATCCCAATGGAGCGAAGTCATATAAGTTGGAATATTTTTCCAGTGCGACCTCAGTTTCAAGCTTTGACCGCTTCAGCTCTTCATTTTGCATCTCAAGCTCAATCTGGTGGACCTGAAGTTCGTGAACCAGTGCCCTGAAATCTCCAATCTCCCTCTCTTCGAAGGACATTGAATTTCTTCCTCCATTCTTCAGTTTGGACTCGGCCTTCTGGCGCAAATCACTATCGATATCTTGATTAGATTTCATGGCTCTTTATGCTTTCAGATTCGGGGCATTCCTCTTTATGCGCAGTCGCATCCTCTATGGCCAGGAGGATTAGCTTTCTGTTATCCTCAAGGACTAACCTTCGAGCATTGAGGAGCATCTTTCTCAGGCCAATCCTCGGAAAACGATGCTCCACCAGGAAATCCTCTACCTTGGCATTCTGGGGAAGGATGTTCTCCAGAAGCTTTCTCAGTTCAGGGATATCCCATTGGCCATTTCCCAGATCATAAAGAAGCTGCCCTTCAGTCTCCATAGGGGATACATCGAATATTCCATAGAAAGACGGATTGGCTGAAATAACCTTTAGATCACCATCAAGGATTACCAGCGGTTCCCTGATCGTACGGATGATTCCCTCTGACAACTCTGTACGCTCTTTAAGGCTAGACGATATCTTTTTCAGCTCAGTGATATCCACAAAGGTGAGAACAGTTCCGTCGATGAGATTCTCTGCCGTCCTGTAAGGCACAATATATACACGATACCAGACTCCCTTTTTGGTCTGTACCTGATTGGACATGGGCGCCAGGCTCGAAAGGACCTTTTTTATATCATCGACCAAACCTGCATATTGAAGGTTGCTTGAGATATCAGTTATCGGACGGCCGATGTCGTTCGATATGAGGTTTACGATCTCCGTGGCCTGAGGGGTAAACCTCTTGATCTTCAGATCGTTGTCCACAAAGATAGTAGGAATACGAGTGCTGTTGAGGATATTGGTCATATCGTTGTTGGCTCGGGTCAGATCATCGTTCTTTGACTGGAGTTCAGAGTTGAGCGTTGTCAGCTCCTCATTGAGGGACTGCAGCTCCTCCTTAGAGGTAACCACCTCTTCATTGGTGGATTGAAGTTCCTCGTTTGTCGACTGGAGCTCCTCGTTTGCTGATTTCAGCTCCTCTTGGGAGGTCTCCATCTCCTCGATGATTGTCTGAAGGTGTTCCTTAGTGCTTTGCAGCTCCTTTTCGAGCGCATGGTTGATCGCCTTCAATTCTGCAAGAGGCATTGATTTATCATTAGGGGATGTCTGCTCTGGAGGAAATACCTCTATGTCCTCAAATTCAACAGCCAGGAGACCACGCAAGGTCTCAGGTTCATCTAAGGGCATGACCTTCAAGTTTATAGGCTGGTCGGACCCATTGGTCTTGACCCATAGGCCTTTCATGACTACTTTTTTCTTATCCGTGTTCGCTTTGCGGATGGCAATGCCGAGCTCTGCCTTCAAGCCTTCGCGAGCCATTGAGTGGATGTTAACATTCACTTTTCCGACAGATGGTTCAAGGTATTTCCCGGTTCTGCGTGTTGTATAGATGATATCGCCACGCTCGTTGATGATTGCAACGGGCGGGACGATCTGCTGGATGATGAACTTCTGGGCTGCATCTGAAATATTGAACTCGGAATATTTTTTCTCCTCTCTTTCATCCTTCATCCTCGGCTCGATGAATTTTGTCGATATCGGAAACTCAACAATATCCCTGCGAGCTATTGTTGAATCCCTGCGCTCGAATATTTTCCATTTCTGATCTCTTGGCGTGAAAAGGTCGACAAAATCACCTATCGATTCGGATGATCCCAAAAAGAGGATTCCTGCGGGATTGAGGGAGTAATAGAACAACGGGAAAAGTTTTTTTTGCAGCTTGGAGCTCAGGTAAATGAGGAGGTTTCGGCAGCTCAAGATATCCAGCTTTGTGAACGGTGGATCGGCGAGAACGTTTTGAACTGCAAATATAACCATCTCCCTTATTTCTTTCTTGATCAGGTAGCGTTCATCCTCTTTTATAAAAAAACGCTCCAGGCGTTCCGGTATAACATCAGCAATAATGTTTGCAGGATAAATCCCCTGGCGGGCCACATCAATTGCTTCTTTGTCTATATCTGTGGCGTAGATCTGTATCTTGAAGTCATGCTTTTGCTGCATATTCACCAGGTACTCTTTGAGGATAATGGCAATGGAATAAGCCTCCTCGCCTGTCGAGCAGCCTACAATCCAGATTCGAATAGTATCTCCTGGCTTCTTGCTCTTAATCAACTGAGGGATGGCATCATTCTTCAGGGATTCAAATGCCTCAGGCTCCCTGAAAAAGCTCGTGACTCCGATCAGAAGCTCTTTAAAGAGCAAATCGATCTCTTGTGGATTTTCTTGAAGGAATCGGACATAATTGTTTATATCTGAAATCTGGTGAACGCTCATCCTCCGCTCGATTCGGCGGTTAACAGTGCTCTTCTTGTAGAGGCTGAAATCGTTTCCTGTTTGAGCTCTAACGAGTGCGAAAATCTTTTGCAGTGCTCCAGAAGCATCCTCCTTCTCGGCAGGAGGCAGTTCTCTTATCTGATGGTATCGGTGTGCATGCTTTATCAGCCTCTCAGGCAGACTACATGCTGGAGCAATGTAGTCAACAAGACCTGTATTTATGGCGCTCTCAGGCATACTCTTGTACCTGGCCGACTGAGGGTCCTGAACCATCACAGTTCCAAGCCTCTCTTTTATTGCTTTCAGGCCCAATGTGCCATCAGTTCCCATTCCTGAAAGGATAATTGCAATGCTCTTTTCCCTCTGATCCTCGGCCAGATGTCTGAAGAAAAAATCAATAGGCAATCTCAGCCCGCGAGGCATGGAAGGTTCAAGTAGCTGAAGAACGCCATGCATGATTGTCATATCTTTATTTGGAGGGATTATGTAGATGTGATCAGGCTCAACCCTCATCCCATCCTCCGCCTGCAATACCTCCATTTGCGTGGCGCGCTGTAATAGCTCGGGCATAAGGGCTTTGTGAGTCGGATCGAGATGGGGCACAAGCACGAATGCCAATCCAGTATCCGGAGGCATATTCTTGAAGAACTCGTCGAAAGCCTCCAGACCACCGGCTGAACTGCCCATTCCCACGATGTACAGGGGTTCCTTTTGATTTGCTTTTGGATTGGTATTCATTGATAGACCTCTATCAGTTGATAGGCGTGAGGCTGACTGGACTGAACGTCTTATAGAAAGAGCTGCAATAAAGGTATTTAAAAGCAATTATCCAACTCATTGCTCAGCATGAGGATTTACTTAACTCACTCTAATTTTTGTCTTCCGTCGTATCATAGGCCAATCATTATATCCCATTACGGAATATTTGAAACGAAATTCTGCATTGGAATTGGCACGCCGCATGGGTGGATAGGATGAACAGGATAGTTCAGCGAGAGGAGATGGCAGGGGGGAGGATGGTCCTCAATGAGATCGAGGCCCCGAAGATCGCCCGTGTGGCCCAGCCCGGTCAGTTTGTGATGCTCAGGGCAAATGAGTTCGGGGAGAGGGTGCCGATGACAATCTCGGACTCCAATCCAGAGAAAGGGACCATAACCATCATATTCTCGGTGGTAGGCTGGTCAACCTCCCTTTTCAAGACTCTGCAGGTGGGAGACTCCTATGAGAATGTGGTCGGACCCCTGGGCAGGCCCACTGATGTGGAGGCGGTGGGAACGGCGGTTTGCGTTGGCGGGGGCACCGGCGTTGCCGTTCTCTACCCCATTGCCAGGAAGCTGAAAAGCGAAGGAAGCAGAGTGATAAGCATCATCGGAGCACGAAACGAGGAACTGATCATCCTGCGAGAAGAGATGCAAAAGGTATCCGACGAGCTGCTGGTCTGCACAGATACCGGCACCACTGAACGCAATGCTCTGGTCACCGACCTGTTGGCTGAGGTGCTGGAGAGAGAGACTCCGGATGTGGTGGTGGCCATCGGTCCGGTGCCGATGATGAAAAGGGTGAGCGAGATCACCAAGCCTCTCGGCATCAAGACCATAGTCAGCCTGAATCCCATCATGATCGACGGCACGGGCATGTGCGGCAGTTGCCGGGTGGAGGTTGACGGCCAGATGAGGCTGGCCTGCGTTGAGGGCCCGGAGTTCGATGGCCACAAGGTGAACTTCGATCTGCTCATGGAGAGGCTGCAGTCCTTCCGGGATGAGGAGATGCAGGCTCTGGAGGTTCACGGCGTCAATGAGATCCATCAGTGCAAGATGGAAGAGGAAGCTAGAAAGAAGGATAAGGAGATAGAACTGGAAGAGGGCTGAGGAGCGGTCTCATTCGAGTTGATCCAGGGTGCATTCCTCCGGCTCCTTGTCATCCCTCAGGCGCAGGAATACCGGGGCCCGCAGGCCGCCGTCATGCGTCCTCTCCATAGCAGTAACCTGCACCACCATCTTCGGCTCGATCCATACCACTCCCGCCGTTGTCGGCGGATCGGAGAACGGAGGCTCATCTATGGGAGAAAAGCGGCTGGTGATATCCTGCAGCTCCTCTTCGGTGAAGCCGGATCCCACCCTGCTGATATAGACCAGCTTGTCCTGGCTGTAGGCACCGAGGAGCAGTCCGCCAAAATAGGGTTTTCGATCTCCCTTGCCGGGAATGTAGCCGCCCACAACCAGGTCCAGCTTTAGGCTCTTTTTGATCTTCACCCAATCCGGACTCCTGATGCCGGGAAGATAGAGCGACTCCAACCTCTTGCCCATCACACCTTCAATTCCCACCTTGAGGGCAGCCTGAAAATAGTCCTCTCCCTTTTCCGGAAAAGAGTCGATGAGGGTCACAGTCTCGCTGTTCTCCAGATCATCCTGGAATTCGCGGAATAAGATCCTCTTTCTCTCCTGCAGCGACAATTGCATCAGGCTCTCACCATTCAGATGGAGGATATCGAATACCACATAGCTGGCCGGCATGGCGCGGGAGAGGTAGTCTATTCTGATCGGATCGTTCTGATGGTCCCTCTCCGCTAAAGAGCGAAAACTGGGAATGCCATCCTTGAAGACGGTGATCTCGCCGTCCAGGACGCACTCCCTCTTCAGGCTGCTCAAGGCACTTACAAGCTCCGGATAGCGATAGCTGATATCCGCCAGCCTGCGATTGGTGAGCAGGACTCTTTTTGTTACCAAAGATATGCAACGTGTCCCATCGATCTTGGGCTCGAAGATCCAGCCCTCTCTGCTGAAGGGCTGGCCGGATACAGCCAGCATCGGCTTGATGGGATTCATTTCAGCGAATCGGCCGTCGCCCGCAGGGCCTCCATCAGATTCCTGGCAGGGGGCTTCTCCTTCTTCTTCTCGGGCACAACCACCACCCCCTCCATCTTGGACCTGACCAGGGCCTCGATTCTCTTCCTGTACCCATCCTCATAATTGCTGAAGTCCAGTTGGCCGGTCAGGCCGCGAACGATCTCCAAGGCCAGATCCATCTCCTTTTCCGATGGAAGGGGAAGCTCTTTGAGGAGGCTATATCCCGCCGGGTCCAGGATCTCATCCGGGTACCTCATGGTGGTGGCAGCTATCGCCTGCCGGTAGTAGTGGACCAGGACCGGCCTCTCCCGGGAGTGCATGGTGATCCTGCCGATGGCCGCTTTGCCCGTCTTCTCCATGACCGCTCTCAATAGGGAGTAGGCCTCCTCGGAGCGATCGGGCAGGAGCAGATAGGTCTTCTCAAAGTAATGAGGATCAACCTCAAAGAAGCTGATGAAGCGGTCGAGGGCTATGGTGTTCCTGGATTCGGGCTTTGCTTTATCGATCTCCTTTTTCTCCAGTATCACATATTTGTCCTTTCCTAGAGGATAACCGTAGACGATGTCCGGGAGCGGGACCTCATCCCCCTCCTGGCAGTAGCGCTTGAAGGAGATGGGAGTCTTGCAGCTTCTGTGAAGCATGCGAAAGCTGATGCGGGTGTTTCTGATCATGGAGAAGGCTTTGACCGGAATGTTGACCAGACCTATTCGCAGGCTGCCCGACCAGGTCGTCTTGGGTGGTGCAGAAGGAGTCGAATCCTCGTCCTCCTTTTCCGCTCCATCCGGCCCTCCTGCATCCTCAGTAAGCTGCACTACCTCGGCCATAGGATATTATTATGCCAGGATTGTACAAATGCTTTTGCCCCTTATAGAACTCTCCACTGTCCGCAAGAGGCATATGCCGGGCAGCATAATCCGGGACAGGGTGAATTCGGTGGAAGGAAGTGCCGAGAGTATGAGAGAGATCCCCGGCTGGGAGGGGCCTGTACGTCTGGCAGAGGGAGCCTACCGTTACTCGAAATACCTTAGCTGGATAAGGCTGTTCATCAATGTGCAGATCGACGAAAATGAAGAAGGAGGAACAATTGTCTTTTTTGGCGGCGCTACCGGAGCCTGCCAGAACTTTGAGCTCAGACGAGAGAACGGCCAGTGGATGCGCTATGAGATGGAGATGGCCTGGACGGCAAAG
>JAXDAR010000096.1:0-7143 GCA_034679645.1 Methanothrix sp.
TTGCCTCGCTGGCTAAAACTGCTGCGGTAGCAGTGGCAGTAACATTACCTCCGTGATCGGGCTGGCCGGTAGCCTCAACCTGGTTGGTGAGGGTCTGGCTGCCCGATATCGGGCCGTCTATCCGGGCGGCAATCTGAAGGCGTCTGGTATCCCCCGATCCCAGGGGGCCTATATCCGCCCAGGATATATTCCGGCCCTGAGCTATCCCCACAGGAGCGGAGGAGATATAGCTCATGCCATCGGGCAGTAGATCGCTCACAGTGACATGATGCAGAGGAGCTATGCCGTTATTGGTCACATTCATGGAGAACGTCACATTAGTGCCCGGAGAGCCGAATGCTGGATCAGCCCCTTTTGTTACTGTTATATTGGCCTCCAGTGCCTCCACATTTGCCGAGGTGCTGTTGCTGATATTGTAGCCGAACTGGGGCCTGCCCACCACATGGACATTATTGGTCAGGGTCTTTCTCTGTGATATTGGGCCGTTAATGCGCGCCTTGACCCAAAGTTGCTTTTTAGAGCCATTTTGCAGGGGGCCGATGTCAGACCAGTTGATATAAGAGCCCTGACTTACTCCTCCGGCAGAGGAAGAGACATAACTCATTCCTTGGGGCAGAATATCGCTCACAAAGACATTTTTCAGGCTGATGTTTCCGGTATTTTGCACCTGCAGGGTGTAGTTGACCACTGTATCAGGAGCGCCGACGGATACATCAAGTGTCTTGAGCACTACAATGTTCTGCTTCATAGCATAAACATCAGTGGATGCTGGAGAAATCTTGACCTCCCGCCTCAGATTTTGCACCTTGCTGGTCACTGAATTGGTAAGTTTGCCATATTTGCTCCCGCTGAATTCGGCGGTTACACTGACCTCAAAGCTCTTTCCTGGATTCAGGACGGTGCCGAATGACTGGCTGATGTTCTCCCAGTAAAGGGTGCTGCTTCCATCTGAATTATTGGTCAAGGTTGTGATGGGAGGAACAGAGGTTATGAATTTCAGGCCGTTGGGAAGCAGGTCAATCAATTCTGACCTATTTATGAGCGTGTCCCCGGTATTTGCCACTGTAATTTTAAAGGTGGTCCTGTCTCCCCTGGCACCTGAGGTGAGGCTGGCGGTCTTGCTTACAGATTGAGCCGTTGTATAGCGAATTCCTATATTTCTGGTGGCGACGTTGCTGACCCTGTGAGAGTAGGGATCATCTGGATCTGACCAGGGTGGAAAGGCAATGGCGTTGGCATAATCTGTGACGATCGCCGGGGAGAGGCCAAGCCCAGTGGATGGCGGTCCCAGTATGTCGTCCTGGCTGACAAAATAATTAACCTTTCCCACTGCCGACTCGCCGGGAAGCAGGAAGGTTCTATTCAAGGGAACGGCTACCTTGATCATAACGGGATGATATATAAGATCTTGAACAGTTAAGTTCTTCAATGCAAAGCCGTTGGGATTCTTTACGGTGATGGTGTAATTGATGCCCTTGCCTGTGTATCCGTAGACCACGTCAGCGCTCTTGGAGATGACGATATTCCCCTCAAATCCCAGGGCCACCTCCCAGCTGGCATCATTGGAGCGAACTTCAGTTCCGTCCGGCATCCTGCCAGTGACCCATGCTTTATTATTCAAAGGACCGGGATAGTCACTCTCAATGATAGTATGGTTGATGATAGTGGTTTTTCTCTCACCAATATTGAGCGTTCCCAGGGAGAGATTTCCCAATCTGTCATCATGAAGGAGAACATCGTGCAGGTCGACGCTACCATTATTGGTTATTTCATAGCTGTATATTATCACATCTCCAAAGATCGCCTGGTTGGAGCTTCCTATTTTTATCAATTGAAGAGCAGAAGCGTCCAAACAAAATAGCGACAGAGATACAATAATAAATATTATAAATAGTTTTATCGCGATTATTGTCCCTGTTTTTTTATGGGCTTTGCCAGGAGCACCCAAAACCGGAATATTTTCCAACTCAATGTCCATTGCACCCATCCCACAA
Source organism: Methanothrix sp. (assembly GCA_034679645.1). Lineage (GTDB taxonomy): Archaea > Halobacteriota > Methanosarcinia > Methanotrichales > Methanotrichaceae > Methanothrix. Next base: position 1,995 of record JAXDAR010000096.1, read on the forward strand.
CTTATCTAATAATTAAAACTAGTACTCCGGTATAGATTATAAACTTAGTGCTTAAGATCGGGAATAAGACAAATGAAATTCACATCAGTTAATGAGAGATCATAGTATAATTTCTATACTCGTTTGCTGAGGATTAATATTTTCTTTATCAATATATTTATATAGATTTCGATCTTGTGCACTATCTAAACTTGCAATAAAAAATAAAAGTATAAAAGCTTCTCTTATGCAGATAAATTGATAGATCCAGGAACATCGTACCCATATTCACTCAGATTCTCATATCCGATAATCCCCAGACTGACTGCAAAGCTGGCATTATTGGAATGAACTTCCCCGCCTGCCCACTCCGCCCGAGCCCTCGCGATATTAACCAGGGGACCGGGAAGATCGGATGGCGCGATCTTATAGAGAACACTGACGGTATAGCTTTCCCCGGTATCCAGCATGCTCTTATTAACCGGAATCTTCCCCAGGCGATCATCAGATATAGCCGGGTTGTTGAGCCTCTCGGTACCGTTATTCTTAAGACTGAATGTATAAACTATGGTCTCATCAACATAGGCGGATATTGTGCTGCAGTTCTTGACCAGTTCAATACCTGGTAATGCCATTGCGGGCAGGACCAAGAGAGCCGTGATGATGGCAATTGAGAACAATACTTTTAGATTTATGTCCATTCTTCCCATAGATTTCATTCTCCTTTTTGGAATAATTCCAGCGAATATCATCTCCCATCAATAGCTAAAAATCTTACGGAAGATTGTTCTTGGCAGATCAACTCCAAACCATCAGCTTTCAATCCCGGCATCAGAAATGCTCATATATTGGATTACATGACTGATAGCCATCATAATTCACGGAAGCAATCATGGAAAACAGTGTTGAAGAGAGAGACAGATGCAAGAAGAATGTGGCTCTTCTTTCTGTGTTTTCCAACACGAGCCTGGTTTTTCTCAAGATCATCATCGGGACGATGATCGGCTCTGTCTCCGTCATCTCTGAGGCCATCCACTCCGGGGTGGATCTGATTGCAGCACTTATCGCCCTCTTTGCCGTCAGGACATCGGCCAAGCCTGCTGATGAGGATCATCCCTTTGGGCACGGAAAAGTGGAGAACATCTCCGGAACGATCGAGGCAATACTGATCCTCCTCGCTGCCTGCTGGATAGTCTATGAGGCCATCGGTAAGCTGAGAGAACCCCAGCCCCTGAATGAGCCGGTATTGGGGGTGGCAGTCATGCTGGTCTCGGTAGTCGCCAATATGTTCGTATCCCACAGGCTTTTTGTCGTCGGGGAAAAGACCGATTCCATCGCCCTGAAAGCCGATGCCTGGCACTTGAGGACAGATGTCTACACCTCATTAGGAGTATTAGCAGGCCTTTTGCTTATTGTCCTGGGGGCCCATCTCTTGCCTGGAACCAATCTGCAATGGATAGATCCCATCGCAGCGATAATAGTCGCACTGCAGATCGCCCGCACCTCATATCATCTTATCATCGAATCAGCCCGGGACCTGATAGACTTCGGCCTGCCTGGTGATGAGGTGGAAGAGATGAGAAAGCATATTGCTGCTTTTGCCCCAACGGTGAGAGGAATCCACCGACTTCGCACGAGAAAAGCCGGAGCAGATCGGTTTGTGGAGTTTCATCTGCGGGTGGATGCCGCCATGTCCGTGGATGAGTCGCACCGCATCACCGATATGATAGCATACTCCATCAAGCAGCATTATCCCGGCACCACAGTCACCATCCATATCGAGCCCTGCAACTGCGACAAGGCGACAGCAGGATCATGCGGCTGTCTGCTCTCAGAAGAGGCACGGCAAGATATCAACTCCAGCAGGAGATCAGTATATGTTCAGGAAGATAATGGTCGCTACTGATGGATCAGAAACCAGCATCAGGGCCGCAGATCTGGCGGTCCAACTGGCCGGCCTTTCCGGAGGATCAATTACAGCAATCTATGTGGTGGACATTTTCAGGCTGGCGCGTCTTCCCGGGTACACCGCCTTTCCCAGTCTGAGCAATAAGCTGATGGAACTCATGCTCAGGGAGGGTGAACTGGCCACAGCCGAGATATATGATATGGCAACTGAAGGCGGCGTCCCTTTTAAGAGAATAATTGCGGAGGGAGATCCCAGTGAGGAGATTCTAAAAAGATCGCAAGATTCCGGTGCGGACTTGCTGGTTATGGGCAGAATTGGCCGCAGCGGTATGGAGAGGATAATGCTCGGTTCTGTGGCGGAAAAAGTGGTGCGCCATGCCAGGATTCCAGTTCTCATCGTCCCGGCAATGAGCAGGTGACCGGGAAATATATCACTTATCTGCCCGGCCAAATAAGGTTGCCTGAATATAAATATTATCAAAATCCAAAATCAGCGGCATAAGACAAGGCAGTTATTAGGTAATAGGAATTCTTAAATAACCTCTGCACCTTATTGATGGCAAATGAACAAGAAAATCTTATAATCGAGATTTTAATCAAAAAATGAACCTCTTGGCCGTGGGCCTGTATTTTCCTGCTCTCCAGGAAGGAGCACAGGTAATTGAAACTCAGGGGAGAATAGCGATGCCAGAAAAGAAAAAAGAGAAGAAGCTGACCAATAATGTCGGCGCTCCGGTGGCTGACAACCAGAACGTAATGACTGCAGGAAAGCGCGGACCGATGCTTCTCCAGGATGTATGGTACCTGGAAAAGCTGGCCCACTTCGACCGGGAAGTGATCCCGGAGAGAAGGATGCATGCCAAGGGCTCAGGCGCTTATGGCACATTCACCGTCACCCATGACATAACCAGATACACCAAGGCCAACATATTCTCGAAGATCGGAAAGAAGACCGATCTGTTCGTCCGCTTCTCTACTGTGGCCGGAGAGAGAGGAGCAGCAGATGCAGAGAGGGACATCCGTGGCTTTGCCGTCAAGTTCTACACCGAAGAGGGCAACTGGGACCTGGTGGGAAACAACACTCCGGTCTTCTTCCTGAGAGATCCGCTCAAGTTCCCCGACCTCAACCACGCCATAAAGCGGGACCCAAGGACGGGAATGCGCAGCGCCGCGAGCAACTGGGACTTCTGGAGCTCTCTGCCCGAGGCCCTGCATCAGGTGACCATCACCATGAGCGATCGGGGTATTCCCTACTCCTTCCGCCACATGCATGGTTTCGGCAGCCACACCTTCAGCATGATCAATGCCAGGAACGAGCGGGTCTGGGTCAAGTTCCACTGGGTCACCCAACAGGGGATCAAGAACCTGACCGATGAGGAGGCAGAAGCGGTAATAGCCAAAGATAGAGAGAGCCATCAGCGCGACCTGTACGAGAGCATCGAAAAGGGAGACTATCCCCGCTGGAAGCTGTTCATCCAGGTGATGCCCGAGAAAGAGGCAAAGACGGTTCCCTATCATCCCTTCGACCTGACCAAGGTCTGGTACCACGGCGACTATCCGCTCATCGAGGTGGGTGTAATGGAGCTCAACCGCAATCCTGAGAACTTCTTTGCCGAGGTGGAGCAGGCAGCTTTCAATCCGGCAAATATCGTGCCAGGTATCGGCTTCTCTCCGGACAGGATGCTGCAGGGCAGGCTGTTCTCCTATGGCGATGCCCAGCGCTACCGCCTGGGTGTGAACCACCACCTGATTCCAGTCAACCGGGCCCGCTGTCCCAGCAATGTCTACCACCGGGATGGAATGATGAGGGTGGACGACAATCAGGGAGGCACCATAGCATATGAGCCCAATAGCTATGGTGAGTGGCAGGAGCAGCCGGAGTACCGTGAGCCGCCCTTGGAACTGGAAGGAGCGGCGTACCACTATGATTTCCGGGAGGACGATAGTGATTACTACACCCAGCCCGGGAAGCTCTTCCGCCTGATGAAGCCGGAGCAGCAGAAGGTGCTGTTCGAAAACACCGCCCGTGCCATGGGAGACGCCCCAAAGATGATCAAGGTCCGCCATATAGGCAACTGCTATAAGGCTGATCCAGCATACGGAGAGGGAGTGGCCAAAGCTCTTGGCATACCCATGAGCGAGGTTCCCAAGTAGATCGAATTTAATGGATCTGAAAACCAGATCAAACTGATATTAATCGGAGATGAGAGATTGAAGAGTCTTAAAGGCACACAGACCGAGAAGAATATATTGCTCTCCTTTGCAGGAGAGTCTCAGGCCAGAAACAGATACTCCTACTTTGGCTCTCAGGCCAAGAAGGAGGGCTACGAACAGATTGCCGCCATATTCCTGGATACAGCAGACAATGAGAAGGAGCACGCCAAGGTCTTCTTCAAGCTGCTGGAAGGAGGAGAGGTAGAGATCACCGGCGCCTTCCCGGCGGGAGTGATCGGAGATACCAAAGCCAACCTCAAAGAGGCGGCCGAGGGAGAGAAGTTCGAGAACACCAAGATGTATCCCGAGTTTGCCTCCATAGCGGAGAAAGAAGGCTTTCCGGAGATTGCTGAGAAGTTCAGAAATATCGGCAAAGTGGAAAAGGGCCATGAGGACCGATACCGGGCTCTGCTGAAGAATGTGGAAGAGGGCAAGGTATTCAAGAAGGACACAAAAGTGGCCTGGAGATGCCGCAACTGCGGATACATTCATGAGGGGGCTGAGGCTCCTGATGAGTGCCCGGCATGCGAGCATGAGCAGGCCTACTTCGAGCTGATAGCCAGGAACTACTGAACAGTCGAACTGAAAAGGATGGATGAACGGGCTGGCACATCGCCCTATCATCCATCAAAACCTATTTTTTGCCTGGGTTTGGTCTATCTTTAGATCCTCTTCCTCAAAGATAAATATCTCATCGATTCTGGCCTCTAGCGCCAGAGCAATCTTGCAGGCTAACTTTAGCGAGGGATTATATTTGCCCTTCTCCAGGAAGAGAATCGTCTCTCTTCGCACTCCAACCATTGCCGCCAGCTCCTCCTGGGTGAGGCCCTGTTTAGCTCTCAGCTCTTTGATGCGCGTTCTCAGGACCAATCCGTGTCGCCTCTGCGGTGTAGAGCGGCCAGCGAGATGATGGCGCTGCCGGCCATAATGAAAATGGCGATCGATAAGGCAGTGGTGGCGTCAATGGAGATGAATCCCATTTTTGCGGCGGCGAAAGTGGCCAGGATCAAGATTATGCTCACCAACCACGAGTAGGCCAGGCCGAAGG
>JAXDAR010000097.1:0-25190 GCA_034679645.1 Methanothrix sp.
GGTCCAGCTCCTCATCCAGGTCTTCCATAAACGGATGGATGGCTCCAAAGGGGATCAGGCCCTCTCCGGATACGGACAGAATCCATTGGTTGAGACTGTGGACATCCTCTTTGCCTTTGGCCAGGGGGAGGATAACCGACCTTTTGATCCCGGAACGGCTCATGTGCCCCAGGAGGTCCTGAGGCACTCCGCTTCCCGGCACATCTACTTTGAGTTTTCTTTTCGCCGCGGGCAGGATCTTGGCTGCCACATTTGAAGGATATATGTGGGTGTGAAAGTCGATGATCATTCAGATGATCCCCATCTCTGTCAGCCTGTCCGGCAGATAGTTCTTGGTGACGAAGTCCAGCCCCTTTCCGGCAAAGGCCTGCTGCTCGGCCTTCTTCTTGAGGTCTATCTGCAGGCGGATCTGCCGTTCCCAGTAGGGATTGGCAAACCTGGGATCGGACAGCTCGCTCTTTAAAGCCTGAAGGTCCTTGTCCGTGAGCTTGTCCGTTGACAGGTTGTAGTCCACGATATCGCTGGGCTGCACCCCCAGGAAGCGGGCTTTGGGCGTCACCAGGTGCTCGGAGAGGTGGGCGCTCTTGATCGCCCCGTAGGCGATGCTGGCGAAGATGCGATAGGACCAGGGATCCCCATCGGTGAAGACCACCACTGGCAGGTCCAGCTCCGTGTTCAGCCTCTTTATGATCCGCCGGGTGGACCGGGCAGGTTGCCCTTTGATGTGCACCAGGATGGCATTATACTCCTCATCAAAGCCGTTCTCTATCAGCCGGGCATACATTCCGCCGGTCTCAATGGCCATGACCATTTTGGCATCATGGCTGATGAACTCGATCTTGTCCACATTGAAGGGTATCTGATAGCCGGCCTCGCCAACATCCTCCTGGCAGTGCATCTCCTTCTCCCCCCGCCGGGTCTGCTCTTTCAGGCGCAGCGGCCCGAAGACCGCCGCACCGTCTTCTTCAGGCCGGACGTGAAAGTCCTCCCGGTGCAGGTCGGTTACGATCTCCAGGTCCTCTATCAGCCGGTCGCTCTCTGCCTGCTCATGGAACTTGGCTATATCCCAGTTCTCGGAGATGTAATAGATTTCTCTTAAAGTCGAGCCCCGGTTGTTCTTGAGATGCTCATCTATCAGCAGTTCAGTCAGGTGCACGGTCTTGAGAAGGGTTTTGGCTCCGCGCACCGTTTTGACGCTGCGAAGAGTCTCCTGGTCTCCATAGATCCAGACATCGTCTTTGCTGGAGAACTCTATATTCCCCTTGGTTCGGGAGGGCAGGGAGATATGAGGCACCACTCCTCGCTGGAACTGGCCGTAGAGCGACTCGGCCAGATGGAGAAGGTTCTCCTCCGCCTTTTTCGACCGGGAGTTCCTTAACGGCTTCTCTGCGCTCATCTTATCCTCTGATCCTGCCATGCCCTCACCCAGTTAGCTCAGACCTTCCCATAGATCCTTCCCATATTTCCTGCATTTCTTGCATTTCAAATCCCGGATCAACCTGATCAAATCGCCCTGGCTCCGGTGACGATATCCGGGTCCAGACCCTCCACCACCGGCTCAGCCGGCTCTTTGCCGTTCGCCCCGATCTGGTAGCTGATGATGGTCTTCTGGCCCGGACCGACGGAGAGCTTCCATTGGTGGTCGTATCCATCTCCCAGGGGGATCACTTTGGCCGGGGGGCTGACCGCATCCGCCTTCTCCCCCAGGAGTTCATGGAGCTTGAAGGACCTTACCAGGTCGCTGTGGTTCTCGACTGTCAGCCGGACGGAGATTCTGCCGTCTTGCTGCTCACGCTCTCTGGAGATGAGAAGGTTGCCCATGATCCTGGCCACCACCGGGCCGATATCAGGCTCCGGGCGGTCGAGGACATCGGAGAGTTTCTTTGCTATCCGGGGGAGGATTTTCCTGATGATCTCCTCTTTCTCCCGCCTCTCTGACAGCAGGCTCTGCCGGCTCAGGTAGCGGCGCAGCTTTCGTGCCACCTCCTTGAGACCCAGGTCGATCTCAGCCAGTATCTCCGGCATATCGGCCACCGCATCCTTGCTCTCCGAGGTGAAGGGGATATTGGTGGAGGCGATGTGCACCAGCAACACCGCCGGGCCGACGGGAATGCCGCTCCCCGCGGACTGGCTCAGAGAATAGTTCTTCCAGGAGACCGACTCCACAGCATGAGTTATGGCGCAGGCCCCCTGCTGGTAGACCAGAGGGACGCGATTGGCGAACCGGAGGATCTCCAGCCGACCCTCTCTTGCCAGCTCACCGCCATAGCCCAGGCCCACCTCGACCAGAAATGGATTGCCGGAGTAGACGGAGACCGGCCGGGTGGAGGTGGCGATGAAGTCCAGACGGAACTCCTTCTCCAGACCCGCCCGGATCAGTTCCTCGCCGATAGGCGACAGGCAGTCCACCGGAGGCGACTTAACCCGGATCTGCTTGAAGGCAGAGAGCAGGTGCACCGCCTCCTCGTGCTCCAGGCTGGACGGAGGGGCTTCCGGGTCCAAGTCTGCTTTTTTGCACAGCTCCTGGGCGGAGATCGTGCCGATGGAGGAGAAGGTCTCCTTCAGAAATACCCTCAGCTTCTTCTTGTCGGTATAGCGCAGGAGCTTGATCAGTTCCCCAAGCTCTATTCCCTCCGGGTGGGGCTGGATGGCATAGGCCTTCTTGGGAAGGCTCTCCGTCGCCCGCTCGAAGACCTCCACATTTCCCTCCGGCTCCACCAGGGTTATGCGGGCATGGGGATTGACGATGGCCGCGCTCTTCAGGGAGCCGTAGACCGACTGCCTGCGGCTGCGGACATAAGAGCCCTCCATCTCCATCTCCACCCGTGTCCCCCGAGGTCTCTCCCAGTCCACCTCTTCCGCTTTGATGATCTCAGGCTCGTTTTTGGAGGTGTTGATCATGACCTCGCAGTAATATGCGGGCCTGTCCGGAGCGATCTTGGAGATGACTCGCGTCGGCCTGCCGCTGGTGAGCTGGGAGTAGAGCACTCCGGCGGAGATGCCGATGCCCTGCTGGCCTCTGCTCTGGCGCAGAGTATGGAATCGAGATCCATAGAGCAATTTGGCGAAGACGCGCGGGATCTCCCCCGGCACTATCCCCGGGCCGTTGTCCTCCACTATGACCTGATAGAAATCGCCGCTCTTCCTGATCTGCACGAAAATGTCGGGCAGAATTCCAGCATCTTCGCAGGCGTCTAAAGAGTTGTCCACCGCCGCTTTCACACAGGTGATCAGGGCGCGAGGTGCAGAGTCGAAACCCAGGATCTGACGGTTCTTCTCAAAAAATTCAGCTACGGAGATGGCTTTTTGCTGTTTGGCCAGCTCCTCAGCGATCTCCATAAAAGGGGATGATGGGGCTTAAAGCTCAGCCCCGACCACCGTCTGGGTGGCGTTGACGTTATCGATCTCTCTGATCACATCTACCAGCTTGTTGAGCATGCTCAGCCCCTCGACCTCAATGATCACCACGAAGTCGAATTCGCCGAAGACATGATACACATCCTTGATGCCGTCGATCTCCTGCAGAGCATTGTAGACCGTCTTCTCCTGTCCCGGCACCACCTTGACCATAGTTACACCAATTACCATATTAACTCACCTGCGCTCTTAGAGCCTCTGTAGATTATATAAGACTTTTCAGCTCTTCTTTCCGAGGTTGAAGGTCTCTACCTCTTCCTCATCTCCGGCCTCAGGCCAGGAGTCCAGCGATCCTCCCTTTTTGGGCCTGCCCTTTCTGGGGGACTGCTTCTCTTCTGGTTTCTCTTCCTTTGCCTCCCGCTTGGCCCCAGGCCTTTCGGCCTCGATAAGCTCATCTCCCATAATTCCCGGTTCAGCGGAGCGGGCAGGAGACCGGGTGTCATTCTCGGACACTCCACTCATTGCACTCTCCTCCCCGAAAAGGCCGCCCCTGGCCAGGTCTGCTTCAAGAGAGGTGAGGGCGCGAAGGACCATCCGCCGGTAGCGCTCAATATCGGTATGATAGTGTTCCAGCGCCCGGGTAGCATCCTGCTGGTTGGTGCTGGGGTAGGCCCGGTCGGCAGTGGCAAATTCGCTTGATAAGGGGGCTGGTTCGGCCTTTTCCAGCAACGAGATCCGCTCCAGTGTGCGCCTGGCGGTATCCATTATCCACTGGTTTCTGGTCACCTCGTCCACCCTCTGGATGGACTCGGCGCGCAGAGAGATGATGATGTTGCCGTCCTCCGTCTGGTAGAGGTTTGGCTTTCCCACAATGGAGACGAATGCGGGTGCATCCATGCTGGCCAGTATCTGAGAGGCCTCCGGCTGGTACTGGCCGGCGTAGATCAGGATGCTGCCCGTCGGGTCCACCACCCTCCCCCGCCAGTACTCAGTATCTCCACCGATATCGTCCTTCTCGGTCAGGGTTCCCACGAAGAATACCCGGTTGCACTTCGCCCCGGTGGGGGTGAGAAGGTACTGAGGGGCATATTGATGCTGGTCCTCTCCGTCCCGGAAGGAGTAGTTTGAGCTCTTCAACTCCTCGGCGAATATCCGGCGCGCCACTTCTCTGGAGAATCCGGCCATTTTAGATCGCCTCCATCTGGCCCATCAGCTCATTTACACTCGATTCCGTCACCGGTGTGAGCTCGTTTATGGTTTCCACCAGAAGATAGCGATCGACCCTCGGCCCGGTGATAGCGAAGTATCTGCCCACCAGCCTGCTTTCGATCAGGGAACGCACCACCTCATGGTCGAGCGCCTCCATAGCCATCATCCTGGCGTTCTCCAGGGTCAGACCCACCAGCCGCTCAGTGGTCTCCCGGTTGATGAGAACGTCCTGCACCCGCCGGCCGTCGTCCAGCACCGCCTTGATGCGCAGATCATATGTGCCGTCCACCTTTCCGTGATCAGTGCATACTCCCTTGGCCAAAGAGCGCTTGCAGAGCGGGCAGCGTTTGATCAATCCCGAGCCCTTCTGCACATCCACCAGTGCCCCGGTGAACTCCGCCGCCTGGGAGCCAATCTCTACATCCACATCCAGGGGCTCGATCTGGCTGGTGCGGTTCAGCTTCACGCTGAATCTTCCCTGGAACTCATCTGTGACCAGGTTTCGAAGAAGGTAGCTCTTGCCCTCCTCCAGGTTAGGCAGGTCCGCCTTCACCCATTTCACAAACTTTATCGAGCCGGTCTCGTCGCCCACCAGTCCCGACTGAGAGATGGAATCGCTATTTGCTTCCCAGAGCTGTGCCACCTTGACCTTAAGATCGACCCACAGTCCAGGCTCATTGATCTCGATCACCTTCATCTCCTGTGCTGCTTTGCTGGCCGATCTTGCCTCCACCTCCTTTTCCAGGGGCTCGATCTGACTGGTGCGGTTCAACTTAACGCTGAACCGGCCCTGAAACTCGTCCGTGACCACCTTTTTCAGAGAATAACTCTGGCCTAAGACCAGATCGGGCAGTTCGGACTTCTTCCACTTCACAAACTTCATTGCCCCGGAGCTGTCGCCGACCAGGCCGGTCTGAGAGATGGCCTCAGTCGCCGGCTCCCAGAGGTCTAAAACCTTGACCTCCAGATCCACCCACCGCCCGGACTCCTTGATCTCAGAGATCTTGACCTTCTCCGAGCTGGCCCTGGCCATAGGCATAACTCCGTGCTCCTTTTGGAAATAGTTCAGGACCGATCTTCTTGCTTCCCCTTCCGGCACGCGAAAATCGTCAATCAGCTTCTTTAGGCGAACCTCTATCTCCTCATCAGGGACAAGGATATTCTGCTCCCTGAGACGAGCCGATATCTGATCTATCAATTCTTTCATTATCTGTCTGCCCCCTGTTTTTCATTGAGAGGTAAAAGTAAGTAGGCTCTGGAACTATTTAAAGAAGATTACTGCAGGGGGAAAGTAATCCCCGGAGGTTACATAGACAGGTCTTGCAGCACATGTTCTGCAGAAAACAATTAGGGGAACAGGATAATATAGGTCAGGATACAGGTCAGGGAGAAGAATAGATGAAGGAATAGGAGATCAATAGGAGATCAATAGGAGATCGATAGTAGAGCAGAAATCTGATGCTTTAATTGCCGGGAGGTATGGCAGAATGGAGATCGCGACCTGGTTTGGAAGGATCGATCTGGAAGAGGGATCGATATCGCTGGCGGAAGATGAAGAGCAGATGATAGATGCCCTTTTAAAGAGGACTCTTCCCGCCGGCCCATCCGTTCAGCCCGATCTGCGCCACCTGGCCTTAATGCAGGGATTGGTGGCAGACGATATGGAATATAATGCCCGTCTCCGAGAGGTGGCACTGAAGCTCGTCTATCGCCAGTTGGCCACGCTTTCCGGATCTGAGCAGGACCTCCTCCAGGCAGTGGAGGCCATAGACGATCTGACCGAAGCCATAAATCTGCTGGATGGGAGGCTATATGAGTGGCATCGCCTGCACCAGCAGAGAATCATTCATGGAAGAGATCTGGCAGAATCGCTCAGCTGTGACCGGAATATGGGACCCTTTGCCCAGGCCATTCTGGAATTGAGGGAATCGAGAAAGAGCGTGGAGGAGGAGGTGACCGATTGGGCGGAGAATCTCGCCCCCAACCTCTCCCTTCTGGCCGGGCCGGTCCTGGCGGCGAGGCTCATCTCCAGGGCGGGCAGCCTCTGTCGTCTGGCAGGAATGCCCTCATCCCGGGTGCAGGTCATGGGGGCGGAAAAGTCTCTCTTCAAGCACCTTCACGGCCGCGCCCCCTCACCCAAACACGGCATAATCTTCCGCCATCCGGCAGTCATGGGAGCCCCAAAGAGGCTGCGGGGGAAGGTGGCACGCGCTCTGGCCGGAAAGCTCTCCCTGGCGGCACGGTTGGATTACTATGGTGCCGGTCCCTCTCCGGATCTTGCCTCCTCTCTCGATAAGCGGCTCGGGGATATCAGGCGCCGGTGGAAAGAGGAGAAGGAGCTGGGGGATACGAGAAGAAATAAGCATCAAGAATAGAATCAGGATCAAATTTATATTCGATTGAGATGGTGTTGTGGATATGAAATGGCGGCAGTCCGGATTTCTGGTGATATCGGCATTTGGCATCATCGCCTGCTTGAGTCTTCTTTCCGTGGCAGAAGGTGCACCTCAGAATTTGACTGAGCACTCCTGGATTTACAATCAGGGAGCCTCGGATGATATGCGCATCTATCAGTCAACCAGCGGATTTCACGGCCAGAAGCTGGTGACCGGAACCCGGGGAACAGGCACCATATCCCGTTCCATTGATGCTCATGTCTACGGCGGATTTGAGGATGGCTTCAATGAGATCTGGGCCAATGAATGGGGAGTCTACCAGAACAAGCCATCTTTATACACTGAGCCCATAAGCAAGAGCGATCTGAGAAACGCCCTCTGCGCCAAGAACTATGAGGTGGGATCGGTCTATTCCGAGAGCTACTCTGAGATCCGGGACCTGGTCAAGGACACTTCTGTCAGCCAGACCAATGAGAATTCCGTCTACAGCATCCACACCGAGGCGGATGGGACGGCAAAGGTAGGAGCGCGGGTGCAGAAGAGCGCCAGCTCAGCCCCGGCCTGTATCATGACCGGAAGCTACCAGGGTTATACTAATATGAGGATGCAGCTGGAGAGCGGAAACGCCTCCATTATGACCCTGCCCTGCCCTTAAGGCAAGCCATATTTTTTTCAAATACTCTGCATCCTTTCTTCTTTCGGCCCCATCTGCCCGAGATCTAGACCAGCGGGCGGGGCTGTTTTTTCTCCGGCAGGACGGGAAGGGGCATGGTGTTTATCAGCAGGGGCGAAGAGACATCCTTGGCCCTTTCCACCAGCAGTTCCTTTCCCCATTGGGTTAAGCCAAAGAGGGGGACCGCAGTTCCCACCTGCACCAATGGCTTCACCTCTTCCCGGATATGCCTGGAGGCACAGCTGGTGACGATATCTGCCACCTTCAGCAGCCTTCTGGCGTCGTCCTGGCCGATGCCGGTCAGATGGACTCCGATTATCATTATCCGCACCCCGGCGGATCTCTCCAGCTCTCTCAGCCTCTCGGCCGTCCCGGCATCGGCGACAGTCACCGCGAATCGGGAGTAACCAGCTCTTATTGCATAGGCCGCTCCCTCCAATTGGTCGATCCTGCCGCTCTGGGGAGATAGGACATGTCCCCCTCTTGATTCTATGCCCTCAATGACCGCCGGGATGGGATCTGTTTCCACCAATCCGGAGATGTAGCCACCCATGCCCTGAACCAGCGATCCATTGGCAGTGATGACCGTCCCTGCACCATCACATACTGTAACTGCGGCATCAATTATTCCCCGCATCAGGCCGGTCATCATCGACTCCGATGCCCCAAAGCCCACGAATGTGCCCATCTCCAGCTTCCGGCGGGGGGAGAACATGCCATGCTCTTTTATACGAAACTCCATGTTGTCCGCGGCAGATTCCGCGGTAATCTTCTTTATTCCTCTGATCTTATCGAAGAGAGGACACCATTCGATCACCGGCTCAGTAGCGTCCTCTACTTTCTCCTCGCTCACCCTGATAGCCGATCTTCCCAATAGCTCCATCTTATGCATCTCGTCCACTCCAGGAGTCTGTATAGAGGCTATATCCCTGGTCTGCCTGTTCTTGTCCCTTTGCATTGCAGAGCAATTTTTCTATTTAGGATGAATTATTTTGACGAAACTTATTTATATGTTATCATTCTCTATGCGCCTGGTGAGAGCTTTGAATACATCAGCTTCCGCTGATACTACTGCCGAGAGCGACGAGTTTGCCTCCATATTGATGAAAGTGGGTCTCAAGAGAAACGTGGCCAAAGTCCTGACCTACCTGGCGGGAGTGCCCCATGCAACCAGCCGGGAGATTGAGATCGGATCAGACCTGCGCCAGCCAGAGGTCAGCATCGCCATGAGGGAGATCAGAAGGCTGGACTGGATTGAAGAGAGGGATGAGAAGAATCCCGGGAAGGGTCGACCTTATCGCATTTATAAGTTGAACCGCAGCCTTCCGGAGATTGTCCAGTATCTGGAGGCAGAGAAGGCAAAGGAAGCGGAGAGGGTGATGAAGCAGATTGAGAGGCTCAAGTCTCTGAAATCCAATTAATTGATATATTTTAAATAGTAACTAATCGATCAATTTTTAAAAATCGACTTAGGAGTTATTTTTCGCATGCATTCAACTGAACAACCAGAACCAAAACTCTAAGCCATTCTCATTGACATATATGTAATTTTTTTAAGTACCACATTGTCTCTATGCAAAAATCTATATACTAATAGATTACTAGAATAAGACAGAATAAAGTAGAGGGGGATGGATATGAAGTACATCATCGACGATGCTATGGGCAGAGCTGAGGCTGAGAGCAGGGTCAAGCCATCCAGCATGATCCAGAGCGACGAGGAGCTGGTATCGGTCCTGGAAGAGCTGACCACAGTGATCAGGGTGATTGGCTGTGGTGGAGGAGGCTCAAACACCATAGACCGGCTGGCAGAATGCGGCATTCAGGGGGCAGAACTCTTTGCAGTGAATACCGATGCCCAGCACCTTTTGCATATCAATGCCGACCGCCGTTTCCTGATTGGCAGACGCACCACCCGCGGCCTGGGGGCAGGGAGCCTTCCCGCCATCGGCGAGGAGGCAGCGCAGGAGGATATAGATGAGATCAAAGCGGCTGTGGATGGAGCGGACATGGTCTTCGTCACCTGCGGTCTTGGAGGCGGCACCGGCACCGGAGCCTCGCCGGTGGTGGCGGAAGCAGCCCGGGAGGCGGGCGCCCTCACCATTGCCATCGTCACCATTCCCTTCAGCGCCGAGGGATCGATCCGAATGCAGAATGCAGAAGCAGGCTTGAAGAGGCTGAGAGATGTCTCAGACACGGTGATCGTGGTTCCAAACGATCGACTTTTGGATGTCGTTCCCAACCTTCCCTTGCAGGCGGCCTTCAAGGTGGCGGATGAGGTACTGATGCGCTCGGTCAAGGGGATCACTGAACTCATAACCCGTCCCGGCCTGATCAACCTGGATTTCGCCGATGTCAGAACGGTGATGACAAACGGCGGAGTGGCAATGATCGGAATGGGCGAGGCAGAGGGAGAGGAAAAGGCAAGGGACTCGGTGGTAAAGGCCCTGCGAAGCCCCCTCCTGGATGTGGACGTATCCTGCGCCACATCCGCTCTGGTGAATGTGGTGGGCGGACCGGACATGACCATCACCGATGCCGAGACTGTGGTGGATGAGGTCTACCAGAAGATCAATCCCGATGCCCGAATAATCTGGGGAGCGCAGATAGACCAGAACCTCGATCATACCCTGAGGACCATGCTGGTGGTAACAGGAGTCTCATCTCCCCAGATACTGGGAAAGGACATGAGCAAGAGGGTGACCTCCAGGCACGGGATAGACTTCCTCTCCCGCCGGGCACGGTACTAAAGAGCTTCTGTGAGCGATGGGAGACTTTCAATCCTATCGCTCTCCATTCCCTTTAAATCCCTTGATCTTTCTCTTGGCTGTGCTAGCATGTACCATGTCAATCGATAAAATTATAAATCCGCTCTTCCAATCAGTCTCTGTTTATCCTTTGAGCGGATGTGATATCTATTCTGACGGAGAAGGTGAGCGGGGAGCTTGAGATGTTGCAGAGGCACCTGCTCATACTCAAGCACGTGGTGGAGAACGAGCCCATTGGCATCCTCAAGCTGGCAGAGGAGACGAACATCCCCAGCCACAAGGTACGCTATTCTCTGAGAATACTGGAGCAGGAGGGGCTGATCAAAGCCACTGCCCCCGGCGCGACCACAACCCATCAGACCAGGCAGTTTCTGAAGGAGCTGGACTCGATGATCGAGGAGCTTTCCAAGAGGGCAGAGGAACTGAAAAAGATCAAAATCGCGAGGTAAATGCTCTATCACCAAATCGCTTCTGCCCTGGAGGAGATCTCTTCCGCCCCCCGTATCCAGAAGGCGGAGTTGTGCTCCCGCCTGATAACAGAGGTTGAATCTCCATTTCTCTGCCCTTTAGTCCGCCTTCTTTTGGGTCAGCTCTGGCCTTCCTGGGAGGCAAGAGAGATGGGTGTGGGACCGGAAGGCATCTCTGCCGCTCTGACGGAGATCTCAGACCAGGATATCTTGAGGCTGAGGGCAAAACAGAGTGAGATGGGGCTGGTGGCTGAGGCTGCACTGGCGGAAAAAAGCCAGCATTCGCTCAGCATTGAGCCCCTGCAGGCCCTATCGGTTTATGAGCAGCTAAGAAAGATCTCCCAGATTCGGGGGAAGGACTCAGAGCAGAGGAAAGATGCTCTTCTCCGCGGCCTCTTCCAGGAGGCAAGTCCCCTAGAGGGAAAGTATATCGCCCGCACCATCCTGGGAAATAATCTCGCTGGAATCGGCCCCAGGACCATGCTCGCAGCCATTGCTCTGGCCTGTAGCTGCCAGCAAGATCAGATCCACCGGGCATACAGCCTCCTTCCCGATCCGGGTAGGATCGCCGTCATGGCTGCCAGCGGCCAGCTGGAGAATGCCCGCATCCAGCCTAAAATTCCCCTCAAGCCGATGATGATCTGCCCCCGGAGGGCAAGAGATCCAAAGACACCTGATGAAGGCACAGTTGAGTCTATGAGAATGGCGATCTTCCCCAGGTATCCCGCCCTGAGGGTGCAGGTCCATAATACCAGTGACGGGGCGTACATCTACAGCTCCCGGCAGAAGAACATCACCGCCTCATTGAACGGCCTGGCCCAGAGGCTGAGGGGCATAGATGAGGAATTTATAATCGATGCCGATCTGATCGGCTTTCAGGAGGGAAAGATCTGCCCCCAGCCGGAGCTGATCCGGTATATCAACCGCCGCCGGCTCTCCCGCCGGAGCAGCCTATCTCCTGCCCTCCTCGCCTATGACCTCATCTATCGAGGAGAAGATGTCACCACTCTGCCATTCCAGGAGAGGCGAAAGAGGCTGCTGGAATCTTTAGGCGAGCCCAAACCCCTGCCCTTCTCGGGAATATCAGCCGCTAGAGAGTGGAACGTCCCGCAAAAAGATTTGCAGGAGGATCTTCTGAAAGGCCATCTGGATCCAGGCCACCAGAACCTGCCGGTAGAGGAAGGCGGGGAGGGATTTCTGGTGCGCAGCCTTCGGGGGCTATACCATCCGGGCGAATGCAGTAAGATGGATTTCATAGTGGCTGAGGAGGCTTCTATATCGGCGGTCATCGTCCGGGCGGAGTGGGGCAGGAGGAACGATGACAAGACATTCTCCCGCTTTCAGGTCGCCCTGCGAGAGGGAGATGAGCTGGTCTCTGTGGGCTGGATCGGGGGCAAATTGGGCCGGAAGGATGTACTGGAACTGGATCGCCATCTGAAAGGACTGGCCAGGGAATGGGATGAAAAGGGCGCTTCCGTCACCCCCCAGGTGATCATCAATCTGAGAATTGGAGGGGCCCGCAAGAGCGAGCAGGGCTACGCCATCATCCGCCCGGCAGTTGTGGGGATCGATCTATATTCCTCCTGGGAGGAGGCCGATGAGCTGGACGGGCTCATTCAGATCCTGGATCGATGATCCTCAGAGCATTTGACCCCTGGAAGAGCGAGCTGTGCACCTGCCCGGATAAACTCAGCCTCAACCCCTATACCGGATGCCCGCACGGCTGCCTGTACTGCTATGCTTCATCTTATATCCCCCGGTTCTCTTCCTGCCGGCCAAAAGTTGATCTCTTAAGAAGGCTGGACCGGGAGGCAGCCAGGATCGGCCCAGGACACATTGTTGCCATCTCCAACAGCTCTGATCCCTATCCTTCCATGGAAGTGGAGTTGGGATTGACCAGAAGCTGCCTGAGAATATTGAAGGAGAGGGACTTTCCGGTACAGGTGGTCACAAAATCGGATCTGGTCACCAGGGATCTCGATCTTCTCGCCAGTATGAGGGCGGTGGTGGCGATGACCGTCACCACACTGGATGAGTCCCTCAGCCGGAGGCTAGAGCCGGGGGCGCCATCACCAAAAAGGAGGCTTTTGGCCCTGCAGAAGCTTTCAGAGGCAGGGATTAGGGTATCAGCCAGAATAGATCCCATCATCCCAAAAATCAATGACTGTGGGATCGAGGATCTGCTGATTTCTCTATCTTCCGCCGGGGTCAGGCATATAACCTCCTCCACCTACAAGGCCCGGCCCGATAGCATGAAGCGAATCATATCCGTCTTCCCAGAGGAGGGAGCAGCCCTGGAGGCGCTCTTCTTCCGGGGGGAGAGAATCTCGGGCAGCCGCTATCTCCCGGAGAACGTTAGAAAGAACATTCTGGAGTGCTTGAGAGACCTTGCCCGCAAGGCCGGGATGACCTTTTCCACCTGCAGAGAGGGATTTGCCTTTGGGGATGGGATTAGCTGCGATGGCTCTCACCTGCTTTTTCGACAATAGTCTAAATCGGATTGAAAATAGTCCGCTGAGAATGTCCTTTTCCCGGATATTAAAAAAAATCATAAATGCAATGCGGCAGCCCTATGATGTTATTCGTCCACGAAAGTTTATTTATATGAAGAATAACTAGAATCCACGACAATTCTTCTCAGAAGGGAGGATGTTCAAGCCATAATCATAAGTGCCAAACGCAGGAGCGAAAGGAGGTATTCAATATGAAAAAAGTTCTGGCTATCACCATGGCCATCATGATCGCAGCCATTGTTATAATGCCTGCTCTGGGTTATACTGGGGAGACGGCAGGAAATCGGTCTTTCTCAATAACCTCAGCAGGAAATCAATCTTACAGTGCATCCTCAGCAGGAGGCCAATCCTATACCGTATCATCAGCAGGAAATGTGTCCAGCACTGCAGCCTCTGCCGGAAGAGCAGACTATAGCATATCAACCGGAGTTGCTGCTCATAACCTCACCCCCAATATGGTAACTGGCATAAATTCCGTAAACACAACCTCAGTAAAGGGCATGAGGATTCCCTACTCGATCAAATACGGATCAGGGTCCAATTTCTCAATTCAGCTGGGATCAATTGTCCCATACTCCATCAAGCAGGGGTCCATTGTCCCATACTCCATCAAGCAGGGATCTGTTGGCCTGCACTCTGTAAAGCTGATGGAGGTCAATAATACCCTCAGAGATACCTATCAGAAAGTGAAGCTGGAGCCAAGAAAGCTGGGAAGCATTGCCGGCAGGGAGACAGTTGTCTCAGAACCGGTTGTTGTCGAAAAACAGCCACCAGCAGTACAAGAAGTGACAACGAACGAGACGAGTGCTCTAAATGAGACCGTCACTATCAATGAGACCGCCGTGGTAGAAGAAGCTGCAGTGAACGAGACAGTCACTATCAATGAGACCGCCGTGGTAGAAGAAGCTGCAGTGAACGAGACAGTCACTACCAATGAGACTACCGGATTAAATGAGACTTTTGTGTTCAGCTGGACGAAAGTACCAGGAACCGATGACGACAGACTTAAAGAGTATCTCGGGAAGAGATACAATATCGATTGGATATACAGGGCAGGAATTGTCAAGAGCGAAGACGGCAAGACCATCGATATATCCCAAGAGGACAGTATTCTCTCACTCGCTCTGAATGATGATGAATCAGAGGTACTGTTAAAAATAGATAACATTACAACTGACAAATTCATCGCGAAGATGGAGAATGGTAATCTGAACATTTATAATGAGACCGCAACAGTGAACGAGACCGCATCTGCAACTGAAGCTGCCCCGGTTGAAGCGAATATGACCGAAGTCGCAGCTGGTGCGGCAGTGACTGCAACTGCCGCAACTTCTGAGCCTGCATCAGTAGAGGTTGTTGCCGAAGCAGTACCGGTAGAGTTTGAAACTGTCGAGATTGCACCTGTGGAGGCTGCAGCTGAAGTAGCTCCGGCAAAGGTTGAGGTTGCAGCTGCAGAGGCAGTGACCGAAGCAGCACCGGAGACGGCAGCAACTGAGTCCGCAACAGCCGAAGCAGTTGCCGCAGAAGCAGCCCCTGTTGCAGCAGCAGCCGAGGTTCCAGCAACTGGTGCCGCCGCCACCGGCAAAGCCGGCAGGGGCTACACCATCGAAGGCGTGGTCTTCGAGGATCTGAACGGAAACGGAGTCAAGAATGTCGTCGAGGACGGCCTTGCCAACTGGACCGTCAACCTGGAGCAGCCTGAGGGAGTGGTCATAAAGACTGTTAACTCTGCCGCAGACGGCAAATTCGTCTTCCTCAACCAGCTTCCCGGCACATATACAATCAAAGAGGTCCTGCAGGCAGGCTGGACGCTTGTCGCCCCCGCGGAGGGCAAGCTGACCGTGGAGGTTGTAAACGAGAGTGTGACCCACCTGGGATTCGCCAATAAATTGGCTTGAGACTTCTTAATATGGCCTGGCCCTTCTCCCAGGCCTTTTTTATATCTATGGCATTGACCAAAAATCTTTCATAGATTGGAAGATATACAGACTGTAAATTAGTGGGGGATAATATGAGAATAAGCGATGCGCTGATATCTTTAGCACTGCTTCTGATGATATGCAATCCGGCTGCTGCCATAGGCATGAGCAGCAGCAGCGGCGGCTGTGTGGCGAGAAACGCTTTGGAGGCCTATTGCGTCAATCATGGGGGATGTCCCAAGGATGGAAACTGCTACTTCCCGGATGGCGGCTACTGTAATTTGTCGTCCTTCTACAATGGAACCTGCCCCGGCAGAGCCTACTATGAGGATGCCATCTGGATGGCCGAGGCGTATGCCTTCCTTTATGGAGATTATACTCCGTATGGACAGTACTATGCACCGGGAGTGGGGTACTCCTACTATGACTATCCCTATGTCAATCAGATCTCCAATCCCTATGGATATCAGGGAACAGGAAGTTCTTACTACTGGCCGGTCTACGCTCCAGGATACGGCCCGGTATACAGCCCGGATATAAAGAAATCATGAGGCGGCACCTTTGCCTCCGCCTCAACAAAAACATTTTATTCTATTTCAGGATCTCTTTTTTGAAAGTTTCAAAGCCGATCTCCTCTATGAAATCTCCCAGACGCTGCTTTTTAGCATGCTCTTTGTAGAAATTGACAATCTTATCGATAAGGGTGTAGACCTCGTCATCGGACAGGTTCTCTGCCAGCATCGTCCCCAGCCTCGGCCTCACACCGCTGCTCCCACCTACCAGCAGCCTCCATCCCTTGGCGGTGCCGATCAGACCGATATCCTTTACTGCCGGCTCGGCACAGGAGTTGGCACATCCTGATACCCCCATCTTGAACTTCCAGGGCAACTCCATTCCGTGATACTTCTCGTCCAGCTTCAAGCCCACACCCACCGCATCCTGCTGGCCGCGCTTGCAGAAGGTGGTGCCGGGACAGATCTTTATGCTGCGCACGCACAGGCCTATGGCCGCCCCGGTCTTCATACCCAGGTCTGCCCAGGCATTGTCAATATCCTTCTCGTCAATGCCTACAATGGCGATCCTCTGGGCGGAGGTGATCTTCAAGACCTTGGCATGATACTTCTCTGCCACATCGGCGATCCTTCGCAGGCCGGCCGGATCGATTATCCCGCCTGCAATATGGGGGGCGATGGCAAAGGTTTCTTTATCCCTCTGAACGATGGCTCCCTTTTCCAGAATATCTTTGGACATTCTCTGTAACTCCTTTTTTTCGTTGAAATTTACTCGCTAAGAACTGGCTAGGAGTCTTCCGGGCAAAAAGCTTTTCCTAATTAATTGAGCTTTTTTTATTTCAGTGATTTGAGAATAGAGAATATTTGATTTCGCCTTCGGGATAGCTGAAGAGGGGCTCAATTTAAACCATTGAGTCTCAGTTCCTCCATCAGCATCTCTTTTCGGACATCATGCATGTGCCTTAGCCTGCAAAGAGGCCCCACTGGGCCTGCTCTTGCGATGGCGCGAGCGTTTTCCTATATATGCATCGCTTTTAACCCACTCACCGGTCTCGTCGTCCTTTTCATACTGCTCTTTCACGGCCGACCAGGCTGATTCGTGAGATGCCCTCTCGCGGGCTGCCTCACCTTCTGATTCCATTTCCTCCCAGCAGCTATTGAATGCTTTCATGTATATGATCTTGGCCCGGCTGGGCAGATTTCGAACGCTCTTGGGCAGCTCGCCTATGTTTGCATATGGCATCTGATACACCTCCTGTATGTGTTTAGGTCATTACGGCCACTCTATTACCAACAGCCTGATTAAAAGGTTTTGGGCTGATCTGCTATCCTCGGGGCCCAGGGGCGAAAAGATCCGGTATTTAATTTCAGATAAAAAATAATTTAGGATCTCTGGACAGGTCCCTTTACTTCTTCATGGCTGCTTTAGCCTCTTCCAGCTTTGCCATGGCCGCTTTCCGGTCTGCCTCCGCCTTCTCCTTGCGGGATTGCGCAGGATCCGATGTCGTCTGGGTCACAGCCGCTGTCTGTGCCGTCTCTGTGCCGGTAGAGGCATCCACTGCCGCAGCCCCATCCATTGAAGCCCCAACGTCAGCTGTGGCATCCTCAGCAATGGCAGCAGCTTCATCGGCGACTGCGGTGTTATCCCGGCAGTTGCCAAGGAGGATTGGGGACATGCTCTCGTCTACGACTATGTTTAAGTTAACCAATAAATCAAGTATGGTATCCTCATCCAGGTTGCCTTCCATCACAATCAATGCTGCTGTCTGATTGGTAGGCTGGTAAGCAGCGAATACGGATCCGGCCAACACCCCCCAAATTGCAGGCTTATCGCCGACCAAAAGCTCTGATTCGCTGTAGTTGGCCAGCAATATGTTCTCATCGACAGTGGCGAGCAGGGATTTCAATCCCTCTGCATCGAGCAAGCCTTCCGGAGGCTGGCAGGGGTATAACAGAAAGATGTCTACCCTGCTCCCATTCAGGAGAATGGATGTTTTTACATCCTTGCCGCCGGTATAATTGAGGACCTTCTGTTCGTACGGTTCAATATTGTATGCAGAAGGTACGACCGTATCCAGTTCTGCATAGGTATTTGCCTCGTCGCCAAGGGGCATTGTTAAATGGGTATAATTCCCCTCCTGGGCGGCGGCAGGATTCACTATCAGAAGGCCAAGAATGATACAGAGAGAGATCAAGAACCCTGCACATGCTGGCCTGCGCGGTAGAATCGCCAATTTCATTCACTCCACCTCATTGCTATTTCCCGATTTATCTCCTTTCGACTACTGCAGGTTTATCAGGACAGGTTTATAACTCTCTAACTATATAGGGTTTTCCTAATTTATTTTTCAGAGTAATGCAGAATTTTCCCCTTTGGTCTTCGTTGAAGATGCGAGAGACTGCGATATGGTAATATAGCAGAAATCGGATACTAAACAGTATTAAAATCATTGATGGTGTGATCGGGCGGAGATGGAAAAAGATGGGCAATCTCCTTTCGATCTTGAGGGAAAAAAGATAGGGAGAAGTGATAGGGTTGATATCAATTTCAAAGGCAATCTCTCTTGCCGCTGCATTGACCATCCTGGCATTCAGCGCGATGGCATCAGTGGTCATAAATGAGATAGAGCTGAACCCTCCGGAGGGAGGGGCAGAATGGATCGAGCTTTACAACTCGGGAAATGAGAGTGTGGACATCAGCGGCTGGACGGCCACCATCACCGATGGCAGCTGGAAGGGCGAGCTATCGGCAGTTCCCGGTGGCACAATTCTCCCTGCAGGGGGATTCTATGTCCTGGATGGCCAGGAATCCTGGAACCACTCCAACGGCGGATATGGTACGCTCTTCACGGCATCCGGTGAGGAGATGGACAGGACCGCCTTTCGAGTGGACAGCCTAGGAAATGACTTCACCTATGGCAGGCATCCGGACGGATATGATACAAACACTGATGGCGATTGGGGCCTGGCAGCCGCAAGCCGCGGAGCTCCCAATACCCGCTGAGGCTGATGAATAGACTTCCATTGAGAAATCATGGGATTTGGGATGTGCTGGAAATGAAAACGGATTTGAGTGTTGCAGCTAAAGGTGGCAAGAGGGCGCTGCTGGCCTTTTTCTGCCTGATGGCGGTCTCGGCATCAGGGATATGTGATGTGGTGATCAATGAGATCGAATTGAGTGCACCCAATAACGAATCGGTATGGGTGGAACTCTACAATACCGGAGCGGACCCAGTAGACCTGACCGGCTGGGTGGTGGAGATCGAAGATGAAGCCTGGAAGGGCACTATTCCTCTGAGCGGCATCATTGACCCACTGGGATTCAAGGTGGCAGAGGGCAAGGACACCTGGGTGACAACCGGCAACGGTACAGTCTCCCTTTACAATGCCCAGGGTGAGGCGGCGGATAGAACATCCCATCAAGTCGACCTGAGCCGAGATTACTTCACCTATGGCCGGATCCCTGACGGTAAGAAGACCGGAACCAATGCCGACTGGGCCCTGCTGAGAGCGAGCAGGGGCATGTCCAACGGCAGAGAGGTACAGGTTAGGTAAGCCTGATCTCGAAACAGTGGTATCGGCATTCTTAAGAGGGGATGAAAGGTATCCTGAAAAGCGGGGGATCCCTTCCATCCCGGCTTTTTGCCTGTTGTAACATGTGAGACTATTCTATCAACAGGGTATAGGCGACACTTCTCTTGAAGCTCCTGGTATGCTCGCTTATGTTGATTATATTCCCCTGAATGTCCCTTTGGGATATGGTTATAGTATGGGTCCCCTCCGAGCCCACAGTGAAGCTGGCAATGCCATCGATCGAGCCGTCACCTATATCGCTGCTATAGAAAACTCCGTCCAGGTAGACATCATATCCTCTCATCCGCTCGCTCTTTACCGTCACCCTGGCCTTGCCGGTGGGGATATGAGACACGTCCAGTGGGGAGATAGAAGTTATATTGGGTCTTGATACCACGTCCAGAATCAGGGAATTGCCCGGCTCATTTTCCTGGGCGGCGACCATAAAGTGCCTCCCCTCTTCTACCTCTGTCAGCCTGAGGAGATGATATCCCTTCAGCAGCTTGAAGCTCCAGTGATCCCGTGCGCCGCTGGCATAGGAGATGAGATAAAGGTCCACATTGCCGTATCTGGGCATGTAGAGGATGATGTCCACCTTCTCACCAAGGACGGCTTCCAGGTAATGGCTCCATAGCTTATCTTTTCGAATCCATAGCTGGCAGAAGAGCTGGCCGGGTGCATACTCAGAGAAGTTCAAAGCACGGCCTCCAGTATACAGCGAAGGGATCTGTTCAGCGCTCAGGTTGAAGGCCAGGGGCGGGGAAAGCGATGTAGCATTTCGCTCCCCTTCCTCTGCCTGCTCATCTGCCCAGGGAGCCTCAGTCCAGCTGTGATTCTGGGAGGGCAAGGCCTCAGACACTGCCGTCAGGAGCAGGATAAGGACCAGGATTCGGATCAGGATTGCGATCATCTCTCTGCCGGGCCGGGGAACTGAATCAAAAGCGATGAATCTCATGATGTAGAATCATCCATCATAGCTATAGAGCCTGCCGGCAGAAGGACGGATTTGAAAGCCATGCTTCTTCGCCAATTGCTTCGATCAAAAACTATAAGTATTAATCGTGCCTAAAGGTATAGGCCGTGTTCTGTACCAAGAACGAGAACAGGATTACCGACAAAACTCTCAGGACAGAAGAAATCGACAGACGTATACGCCACGATTCTAAAGAGTGAGAGGTGCCGTCGATGCGGCGGTCGGTAACGCACCAGAAAAAACTGGATAGCTCGATAAGGCCAAAAAGATACACGTCGTAACGGGCGCAGTATTGCCTTATTTCGGCCAGATCTGGAGTTCTCGCCATACAGTGCGGGACACGGCGCAAAGCCACGTGGCGAAGCAAACACAGGCCCTGCATCTGGCGGTGCTGCGGGCTCCTGTAAAAAGGACGCTGTGTGAGATTCCAGTGCTTTGTTTGCATCTGCCCCGGTTTTGAGTCGGGTCTGGCGGGATCAGACCAGCCACTGAAGTGGATTGGTTCCTCTGCGGAGGACGCTGTGGTCAGTGTTGGTTCCGCTGCAACTCGATTATTTCGTTTTTCAGATCTTATCACATTTGTTTAATGGGTTCCTCTCCATCGATGTCTGCACAACGGCATCGAAACGGTTAAGGTCTATCTGGCGCAATTTGGCCTGTATGAAATTTGCATTCTTTCCTGCAGTGGACCTGCGAGGCGGCAAGTGCGTGCAGCTGGTGGGGGGAGTTCCGGGAACGGAGGTGGTGGCCCTGGACAATCCCCTCGCCCAGGCGGAGCGCTGGATTGGGGAAGGGGCCGACCACCTGCACATCATCGACCTGGATGGGGCGATCCAGGGAAAGAGGGTGAACGCCCCCATCCTCGCTCAGATCGTACGTGAGCTGGACGTCTACATCCAGGTAGGAGGAGGCATCCGCTCGGAAGAGGATGCCAGAGAGGTCCTCGGCCTGGGGGCAGATCGGGTGATACTGGGCACCGCCGCCCTGAAGGACCCGGATATGATCGTCCGCCTGGCGAAAGAGCACGGAGGGGAGAGGATCATGGTGGCTCTGGATGTCCGGAGAGGAGATGTGACCACAGAGGGCTGGCAGAGAACCCTGGGCAGGAGGGCAGTGGAGCTGGGCAGACTGTTCCAGGAGAAGGGTGCAGGCTCGATCCTCTTCACGAACATCGATGTGGAAGGCAGGGAGAGAGGAATCGATATCCAGCCCACGCGAGAGCTGGTGGCTGCTCTCAGGATACCGGTGGTCGCTGCCGGCGGGGTCACGACGGAAGAGGATGTCCTGGCCCTGAGGGATGCCGGGGCAGCAGGAGCGGTAGCCGGTACGGCCATCTACACCGGGAAGTTGAGCGTCTCAAAAACCCTGCAGGCCTGCGAAGGTAAGTGATGTCAAATGGCAAAGAGAAAAGGAAGAGGATTGGGATTGTACAGAGACTGCAGGGCTCGGGCAGCGATTGACCTGGACGGATCGGGCCGGGCGGAAGCCGCCTCGGGATCGGGATTTCTCGATCATATGCTCACCAGCCTGGCCCGAACGGCGAATGTGGACCTGATGGCGGAGTCTGAGGAGGGCTTCTGGAGATTCCAGTCATTGGGAAAGGCCATCGGCCTGGCCCTGGATGATGCTCTGGGGGACAGAAGCGGGATATGCCGTTACGGCTCAGCCTCAGTTCCCATGGACGAGGCACTGGCAGATGTGGCCCTGGACTTCAGCGGCCGACCCTATCTGATCCTTTCGGGAGAGTTTCGGGGGGAGAGGATCGGCGACTTCGAAGTCGTGCTCCTTGAACCATTTCTGGAAGCGCTCTTTGCTGCTGCCGGGCTGTCAGTTCATATCCGCTTTTACGGGGAGAACGACCACCATAAGATGGAGAGCATCTTCAAGGCTCTGGGCCTGGCCCTGCGCCTGGCGGCGGCAAAAGGAAGTGCGGGCATCCTCAGCACCAAGGGTGTGATCTGAGGGCGGCAGGATTTTCTGAAAGCGGCCGGACATTTTAAGAGCGGCAGGGGACTAAAATAGATCCTCCAGCTCTTTCATCTTAACTGTAGCGGTGGAGTCCAGGGTGAGGGGGGTCAGAGAGACCAGCTTATCCTGATAGATGGTCTGCACATCCGTCCCCTCCTGGTCGCAGCATATCAACTCCCCGTCGATCCAGTAGTAAGGCCGGCCGCGGGGGTCGAAGCGCTCCTGCACCGCCGTCTTGAAGATCTTTCGCGCCAGACGGGTGACCTTTACTTCTGTATCCTCGCTGGCCCCGGCAGGGACATTCAGGTTTAACAGGTCCACTCCCTCCGGGAGGCCGTTCTCCAGGACCTTTTTCGCTACCCGGCGAAGAAAATAGGTGGCCACATCGAAGCTGTGCTTGGCCCCATGGTGCATATCGAACTTGTCGCCCTGATCGACGGCCTGGATGGAGGCGGCAATGGCGGGAATGCCGTAGCTGGCCGCCTCCAGGGCTGCTCCTATGGTCCCGCTGGTGGTAACGGTATCAGTGCTGATGTTCTCCCCCACATTGATTCCACTGACCACCAGATCGGGCATCTCTTTCATGATAGCGAAGATGCCGATGATAACCGAATCCACTGGCGTTCCGGTGACCGCGTAGGCCTTAAAGCCGTTCAGGTTCACCTCCGCATAGCGCAGGGGCTCAAAGACGGAGATCGATCTACCGACGCCGCTCTTCTGCCCTGAGGGCGCGACCACCGTCACCTCTCCCAGGCCCTGAACGCTCTTTGCCGCCGCCTCAAGGCCTGAGGCATAAACGCCATCATCATTGCTGACCAGTATGCGATGCATCCCGTAGCGCTGGCATCTTAAAGGTATTAAACTATCCCCAGTCGATCACTCAGACCTTAAAATAATTAAAATGAGGCAGTGAAGCGGGAATAAGCATGACCGGCAAATGCAAAAGACGTCCCGACCGGGATTCGAACCCGGGTTGAAGGCTCTCTGCGCGAAAATGCTCCGCAGGCCTCCGGGATATCCACTACCCCATCGGGACAAGAACACCCTTCATGGCATGCTTCAGGTTATTAAGCTTATTGGCATGACGCCCTGGTCTGCGCCGTCCTGATGGCCCGCAGAAAGTCGATCTTGCGAAACTCCGGCCAGAAGGGTGCACAGAAGTAGGCAGCACATTCATTGCCATTGGACTGCCAGGGGAGGAAGTTTGAGGTACGAAAATCCCCTGCCGTCCGGATGATCAGGTCCACCTTGGGAACGGGAATGCCGTCCTGGGGATAGAGATGCTGGGCGATGAGAGTCTCATCAAGGTCCCTGGCCGTTAGCTTCCCCTCCGCCACCAGTCGGGCCAGAGAACGGGCTGCATCCACCAACTCCCTCTGGCCGCCATAGGCCAGGGCCACATTCAGATACATCCTCTGGTAATCCTTCGTGGCCTCCTCAGTCTTTTGGATCTCCTCTCGCAGGTCACCGGGCAGCATCTCCAGCCGGCCGATGGCCCGCACTCGCACCCTGTTGTTATGTATCTTCTTTGAGCTTCTCAGATCAACAAACTTCTTTTTTATCAAATCAAATAAGTAGCGCTTCTCCCGCTCGTCCCGGCTGAAGTTCTCTGTGGAAAAAGCATAAAGGGTGAGATGGAGTACCCCTACCTCCAGGCACCAGTCAGAAACCCGATCTGAGGTCTCAGCGCCAAGGCTATGGCCAAGATATTTCGGGAGACCCTCACGCATGGCGTATCTGCGATTTCCGTCCTGAATTATCGCCACATGCTCCACCGGCTTGCTGGCCAGAACCTGGGCCTTGAGCATCCGCTCATACAGCAGATAGACAGGATTTTTGATCGTCGAACTCATTCATTTAATTAAGCTCGCGCAAAAGTATTTAAATAATTCCTCCCTTGGGCCCAAAAAACGGTCAGGTCATTTTTCCCTAGGGCAAGATACTAATATCTGATGCCTCACTTCCTTAGTCCGAGGGCCTGTGGTCTAGCTGGTTATGACATCGCCTTCACACGGCGGGGATCACGCGTTCGAATCGCGTCGGGCCCATTCGGATTCGGATCGACACAAGCTTTAACTATTTAACCATCATTTTCGATTGAGGTGGTGCGAGAAGTCGCTCTGGCCAGGATCGGCCAGGTAGCGATCCACTGCCTGTGTTCCATCAATCCAACATCTGATCTGAGGTCTGTAATTATTATTTGATGTGATAAGCTGTACAATAGTGGTCATGGCGGGGAGGAAGGAGCGGTAATAACCAGAGTCCGCCTCCCTCGTAAACAGGATAGAGAGATATTCGGTCACGTAGAAAGCCTGCTTGGCTCCAATCGCATAAAGGTCAGAGGCATAGACGGCGTAACCAGAATGGCCCGCATACCGGGAAAGATGAAGAAGAGAATCTGGATCCGAGAGGGTGACGTGGTCATAATCATCCCCTGGGAGTTCCAGAATGAGAAGGCGGATGTGGTCTGGAGATACACCGGTCCCCAGGTGGATTGGCTGCAGCGCAAAGGTTTTCTGAAAGGCTCTTCGTAGGCCGGATAGACAAATCATGAGCAGGCGCAGCAAAGATGAGGATTTTGATACCAGGATCGATGTTCTTCGCACCAGGATCAAGGACTCTGATGACCTGAATGTCCAGGATGCGGTCTTCGACAAGCGGACCCTGATGGACCTGTACAGCCTGGCCAGCAAAGGGGTCATAGATGCTCTGGGAGGCTCCGTCTGCACCGGAAAAGAGGCCAATATATTCCGGGCTCTGGTGGGCAACCGGGAGCTTGCACTCAAGATCTATCGCATTTATACCCGCAATTTTAAGGTGATGCAGGATTACCGGCACGGCGACCCCAGATTTGGCAGCGTT
>JAXDAR010000098.1:0-4252 GCA_034679645.1 Methanothrix sp.
CTGCTTTCCAAAGAGATAAAAATCGTTAAAAAGGATTTAAAGATGGTCAGCTAAGGCGACCATCTTAATTCTTTTTTGCTACTGGCAGCACATCACTAAGTGATTGAATAGTACTGACCACTGATGAGTTGGCGAAATTTCTTGCTCCCTGGATTGTGGACCTTATCTTCTCTACATTGTCCTCAATCTCTGCAGATAGGCGCAGGATCTCTCCATATGTCTCATCGGTCTTATTCAGGAATGCCGATGCCTGAGCTGCACTGGCTGCGGATGATTTTGCCTCGGATTCCACCTTCTTCTGCATGGACTGAATGCTCAGCTCCTTCTCGTTGATCTCCGCCAATAGCTCCTTTGAATCATTGATCTCTGCCAGCACGGATTTGCTCTTATTGATCTCTGCCAGCAGTTTCCTGGTCTCGCCGTAGATCGTCATCGTCTCATTGCGCAAAATCCTCGCCTCGTCTCTTGCCGCCACTGCTTCATCTCTGGCCGATTTTGCCTCCGCCAGCACCACCTTGGCCTGATTCACCATTGAACTGGTGCTCAATGCCATGGTCTGAGGCTTCCTGGGAGAGACATAACCGGGAGTTGAAAAACTGTAGTTGAGGCTGGTTAGCTTTGTTGCTGAACTCAAGTTTACCACCTGATCGCTCAATCCGCTGCCCAGATAAACAGGCACCCGATGAACGGGCTCCGCTCCTGCAGATTGCCAGGCCATCGCGAGAAGTACCAGGACCGATGCAACTGTTCTGAGATTCATATTAGGATTCACCCACTTTTCATAGAGTTTTTCTAGTACATAAATATTTTTATTATTTGCATGTAATTAATAATTTGCTTTTTACATATCTAAAAGAATCATGATAGATATCGAAAAAATCCGGATCCTGCTGATTTGATTTTGATATAAATAGCTATAAAATTGATGTGTTGTGGATTGCAGTTCAGAGGCTATTATAGCCTATTCATAAAAAAATTATTGAGTCTGTTATTGTGACTGGTTAAAGCATTTAATAAATTATACTTTATTCAAGATAACCGCCCGGCCAAGCTCTGCCTGGTAACGCAGACATAGGTCGCCACATTCAAGGATTCAAATTCCCAAAGCTGGAGAAAGCTTTATATTCGATTATTGTCTAAAAGAAAATCGTTTAACACCGAACAATCCTTCAATACCAGAGAGTAAAAATGAATAGCTGAAGGCTAATTCCCCGGAATTGGGAGGAAAGACTTGCATATATTGGATGTTGGTACAGTTGATATATCATCTGTGAATGGAATAAAGATCAGCACAGCGGTTAGAATGAGGTCCTGGGATATTCCTCCCGGTCCCGAACCGGGCCCACGGATGCCCAGAAAGAAAAAGCCACTATTTCCATGAAAGGCAGATAAATAATCGGAAGAGGCCGCGATCCGGCGACAAAAAGGATCTGGGTGTAAACTGCTCAGGTCCGCCTGTCGCCCCCCAAGAGGGATTGGAGATTCTATCATGGTTCAGCAGCCCATGCGCGAGCGATACAGGCAATTCGCATTCTGATGAGCGATTTGATTGGAATACGGCCTCACTTTCAAATGCCGGTTTTCTGGGGCATGGAGAAGATAGAGGGGAAATGCTTCTCCCAGAGATTCATAAGGATGCCTCATTCTTACTCAAAATAAGTATCTTCTCAGATCCCTGATCGGATTTAGGCCTGCAGCTAGGGAATTATTTAAGTATTAGTTCTCGGTAAATGGGTCACAAATGATGGTCGTAACGCACCGATATAGTGATAAATATAACGAGGAGGATATGAGATGGCATTCTACACGTTGGGCCTCACCTTTGAACTTGTGATAATCCTGACAGTTATTGTACTTGCTGTTTGGATATATGGTATATATTTTAACTTTAAGAAATGGGGCCTCGGATCCACCGGCTACCACGACCCGTTGCGCAAAAGCTTCTGGTTATTCCTTGCTACCTGGATTCATGAGGCATTTAAGGACGGCATTTGGGTATTTTTGAGGACAGTAGTGCTTGATGTTCTTCTTCTCAGGAGGACTCTCGCCAGGAGCCCGGTGCGATGGGTAATGCATATGTCCATGTTCTATGGATTCCTTGCCCTGGCGGCGCTCTCCGGTCTTGGACTTATGCTCGATATTGTGGAGCACTTTAATCTGGCCGGCTATGCCCACGAGGCAGAGATGGTAAAAGAGATGCTGGCATTGCCTTTCGATATATTCGGATATCTTCTCTTATTCGGCGCCACCATTGCCATATCCAGAAGGATCCTGATCAAGTTCGTGCGGGACAACACCAGCGCCTATGATGCCCTCTTGATCGGCGCAGTCTTCTTGATCACTGTCACGGGATTTTATGCCGAATGGATGCGCGGCAACTCTTTCCTGCTGGGGAACATGTTTGAGTATCCCATCTATGCCCCCCACTTCGCACTGATTCACACCCTGCTTGCCCTTGGTCTCTTCGCCTTAATTCTGCCCTGGAGCAAGTATATCCATGTGATTGCCACCCCCATGACCCTGATCGCCAACCGAGGAGGAGAGTAAAATGGCTGATAACAAAGAATCAAAGCCCTTGATGACCGGCTTTATGATGTCCACCCAGCTCCTGGAGGTAGACGGCTGCAACCGCTGCCAGGAGTGTATGAAGTGGTGCCCGACATTCGCTGTCAGACAGGACCGGCCCGGCATTACTCCCATGTACAAGAACGCCCGCTGGAGAGAGCTTATGGCCAAGAGCCAGAGCCTGAGGGCCAAGTTCTTTGGAGCCAAGCCGCTGAACGATGATGAGATGAAGGTCTTCACCGAAGACACATACAGTTGCACCACCTGCGGCGTCTGCGGGACGGTCTGCGAAGCAGGGATAAAGACCGTAGAGCTCTGGGAGGCCATGAGGCCCAACCTGGTGGCCAGAGGCGACGGCCCGGTGGGAAAGCAGTCATTCTTCCCCAAGCTGGTCAAGGCAGATAGAAATCCCTATCAGGCCAAGCAGGAAGAGAGACTGTGCTGGGTTCCGAAGGATATCAAGGTACAGGAATCAGGAGACATCGTATACTTCGCTGGCTGCACAGCCGCCTACCGCCAGCAGGCACTGGGTGTGGCTACCGTCAGGATCCTGGACAACCTTGGCGTACCATTCGCGATGCTGGGCAAGGATGAGTGGTGCTGCGCCTCTGCCATGGTCAGAACCGGACAGAGGGATGTCATGGCAGAGCACGCCGTGCATAACGTCGACGCCCTGAAGGATGCGGGAGCAAAGAATGTCCTCTTTGCCTGTGCAGGCTGTCTCAGAAATGCTGCTGTAGACTGGCCGCTATGGTATGAAGGCTATATCCCCTATGAGACCATGCCTCTGTCCGTTTATCTCAGAGAAAGGATACGGAAGGGAGATGTGGTGTACAAGATTCCATTGAACTACAGCGTCACATATCACGACCCCTGTCATAACGGCAGACATCTAATGCATCTCAAGGGAAAGGACTGGTCTTTCGAAGCCTCCAGAGATTGCATCACCTCCATTCCGGGAGTGAAGTTCAGAGATATGGTGCGAAATAGAGCCCTTCAGAGATGCTGCGGGGCAGGAGGCGGCGTCAAGGCAGGCATTCCCGATCTGGCTCTGGATTGCGCCAAAGCAAGAGTCGCTGATGGTGAGGAGGTCGCTGCCGAGATAATGGCATCCACCTGTCCCTTCTGCAGAAGGAATATCATGGACGGCAGAAACGATGCCAAGTCCAGCATAAAGGTCCTGGACGTGGTGGAGCTGATGGCAGCATCCATGGGGCTGGACATGACCATCCCCGAAAATCCGTACACCAAGTTCCAGGAGCAGGATGTCCTGGTCTGCGGCCCGGCGGAGTGCAAGCTGGACACCGTGGAACGCAAGGAGCCTGGCAAGGATCTGGTGGGCGAGGCTCACTAAAGATATCCGGATGCCCGGAGTTCCGGACATCTTTTTTCCCCTTTTTTTTAAAAATTGTCTTTCAGAGCATCTATTTCATGCACCGGCCGGTGAAGGCCTGGGGAAGAAGGTCGCGGGCGGTGGCGGTCAGTGCATCTCCTTTGCAATTAGCCATTATCACCAGAATATCCTCTCCAAACTCTATCAGGCTCTGCCGGCAGATGCCACAGGGCGATATGGGCTGGCAGCCATCGCCCACGATGGCTATCGCCTCAAACTCCCTCTCTCCCGAGGCGATGGCTCGGGCGATCGCCGCCCTCTCTGCACATATCCCCGCGCCGGTGGAGGCATTCT
>JAXDAR010000099.1:0-3465 GCA_034679645.1 Methanothrix sp.
AGGATTGATATACTGCAGATAAAATGCCAGTAGAGAGCCGGATAAGGCGGCTATGGCCGAGCCGATGATCAGGGCCTGGACCTTATAGCTGAATGTGTTCTTGCCCAGGGCCATGCTTGCCGCCTCATCGTCTCGGATGGATTTCAGAACTCTTCCCCAGGGAGAGCTGAGAATCACCGCTAAAAATGCATAGACAAGCCCCAGGATAACCATCACCCTGCCCGCTAGGAGGTGGTTATAATCCTGAGGGGCGACAAGCTCCTGAAAGGGGCGGGGATAGCCGTAAATCCCGAAGGAGCCCCGGGTCAGCCAGGACTCATTTTGCAGAAGATGGCGCAGAATCTCGCTAAAGCCGATGGTGACTATTGCCAGGTAGTCCTCCCTGAGCTTCAGGGTGGCAACTCCCAGGAATGCTCCTGCAAACCCGGCAAGAATCATGCCCAGGATGACCGCCAGGGCAATATGTACCCCGGAAAGGCTCAGGATGATGGTGCTGTAAGCCCCGATGGCCATGAATGCCACATGGCCGAAGTTCAAAAGGCCGGCATAGCCCCACTCCAGGTTCAGACCCAGGGCAAATATGGCGTAGATCGCGGCGATGAGGATTATGCTGATGAGATAGTCCTGCATCTATCTTCCTCCCATGATCCCCCGCGGACGGAAGAAGAGCACGGCAATCATGATGGCGAAGCTGACTGCCACCTTGTATTCGCCCGGAAGAAAGGCGGTGGAAATCTCCTGGGACAGGCCGATGACCATTCCTCCCAGCATCGCTCCATAGGCGTTTCCGATGCCCCCCAGGACGGCAGCGGCAAACATGGGGAGGATGAGGGACCAGCCCATGTTGGGATTTACATGGGTTACGAGGCCGTACATGATTCCCGAGAGGGCGGCAAGGCCCATGGACAGCGCCCAGGTGTATAGTATCACCCGATCGACATCTATCCCCGAGATCCTGGCCAGGTCGGGATTGTCGGAGAGCGCTCTCATGGATTTTCCAAGAGTGGTCATCTTCAAGAGGGCATGGACGAGGAGCATGACCATGATGGTGATGAAAACTGTGGCAATCTGAAAGTCGGTGAAGACCACGCCACCCATGCTGATCCCCTCCCGCAGGGGAAGGGTGAATCTCTTGACATCCGGGCCGAAGAGCATTATTATTGCATTTCTCAGGGCCATGGAAACGCCAATTGAGAGGATCATGATCGCTGTCCTGCTCGCTTTTCTCTGGCGCATGGGCCTCCAGATGGAATAGTCCAGGGCAATGGAAAAAGCGGCCGTGCCGGCTATAGCTATGGCCGATGCCTCGATGAAGCCCAGATTATGACCCGCGGCCAGGAAGAGGGTGATGTATGCTCCCAGGGTGAGAAAGTCGCCATGAGCGAAGTTGGCAAAATTTAGAATCCCATATGCCATGGAGAGGCCGATGGCGGCCAGGGCAATTATACCGCCAAATATGATGCCATTGACCACCAGTTGTTCGATCATAGCTATTGGCCTCCTTCGTCTGTAGAGCAGACCTATTTATTATTTTCCTATCTGGAAGCTGGGTATTGATGTGGATTAGCAGTTTGGTTATAAGTCAGCAATTATAGGAAGATATAAATCCAGTCTATGTTAATCAATGGCATGGATATGGCATCTTTATCACGGGGTTGATGTTATGAGAATTACAGCATATTTTGTGGCTATAGCTATCATTCTTGCGGTATTTTTTTCCGGATGTGTGCAGGAGGAGACCATGAGCGAGGCAGCATCCAGTGGCGAGATCAGGATCGGCGTCCTTCAATCCCTCACCGGGGATCTGGGATCCTATGGTGCGCCGATGACCGATTCCATGAAGCTCGCGGCAGAGGAGATAAATGCCGCCGGTGGGCTGCTGAATGGAACGGTCAGCCTCATAATCGAGGATGATCAGACGAACAACGTCGCTGCGGTGGATGCGGCCAATAAGCTGATCAAGGTGGACAGGGTCCCGGCAATTATAGGATGCACGGGCAGCGGGCAGAGCATGTCGATTATTGACATAGCGAAACAGAACGGGATTCTG
Source organism: Methanothrix sp. (assembly GCA_034679645.1). GTDB lineage: Archaea > Halobacteriota > Methanosarcinia > Methanotrichales > Methanotrichaceae > Methanothrix. The sequence continues at coordinate 2,051 of JAXDAR010000099.1, forward strand.
CAAATAGCCTCATCAAATACCGGAACCGAATTCACCAGCTATAATGATAGCGATCTATACTTCCGCACTGCTGCCTCTGATGCTCTGCAGGGGAGGGCGATGGCGAAGATCGCTCGGGAGAGGGGCTACCGTAATGCCTCCACCATCGTGATCAACAATCCCTACGGCATTGGCTTTGAGGACGTCTTCGTCCAGGCCTTCCAGGCAGAAGGGGGGCAGGTGCTGGATAAGGTGCGGTACGATCCCTCTCAGAGCATCTTCGATTCAGAGGTGCAGAAGGTGGTATCAAGCAAGCCGGACTTCGTGATGATGGTCTCATATCCGGAGACCGGAGGCCTGATCCTCAAGACCGCGTACGAGAAAGGAGCTTTCAAGGATACCGCCTGGCTGCTCTCCGAGGGCCTGATGGCGGAAAATATGGCGGAGCTGGTGGGCAAGGACTCAGAAGGAAGATATATCATCGCCGGCTTTGAGGGGCTGACCCCGGATCCCAGCGCAGGAGGGGCGGCTTATGAGGCCTTCCGCAAAAAGTACGCGGAGAGGTTTGGAAAGGAGCCGGGAATTTACTGCTCCAATAGCTACGATGCCATGGCCCTGGTGGCACTTTCCATGGAGAACGGAGGGAATGCCACAGGAAGATCGATTGCGGAAAATATCCGCGAAATCGCCAATCCACCCGGGGTGGAGGTATCCGATCTGGGAGAGGCCCTGCGGCTGATCAGGGTGGGAGAGGATATCAACTATCAGGGAGCTTCCGGCGAGGTCAATCTGGATGAGAACGGTGATGTCAGCGGTACGTATTCCATCTGGTCTGTGGCTGAAAACGGCAGCATTGTCTTTGGGGATAAGATATCCATCTGAGGCTGGTCGGGCCTGGGTATCCAATTCCCTATTTTTTTGCATCCTTTGTTATAATTCTCGAAGCTGATATTTTATTTTTACAAAGTTATTTATTTCATGGCCTTTGCTGTATGTAATAATAATAGTAAAAAATTTATTTACATTAAAAAACTATTTATATGATAAGCTCTCTCAATTATTACAGGGGAAAAAATTAGGGAGGAGATAGCAGTGAAAGAATCATTCGTAATGAGATTTGATGAGAAAGATATCGAGGTCGTAGAGACTTTGAAAAGCCTGGGGGTGCCAAGGAAGGTCTCCAATATGATCGCATTCCTGGCCAACGGCACAGAGGCCACCTCGCGTGAGATCGAGAGGGGCTCAGACCTGCGCCAGCCGGAGGTGAGTATCGCCCTTCGCACCCTGCGCAAGAACAACTGGATCGAAGAGAAGATCAGCCGGAGCGATGGAACCGGAAGGCCGATGAAGGTCTACCGCCTCAAGACACCCATCGAAGAGATCCTGCAATACTACGAGCAGGAGAAGCTTAATGAGGCCAATCAGGCATTGCAGTC
>JAXDAR010000100.1:0-4363 GCA_034679645.1 Methanothrix sp.
CACCTCATTTACCTTCGGCTAATTTCGATCGAGCAAATTTAATAAATTCTTGCTTATGACTACTAATGGACCCAATCTCAGGATCCGCATAGAAATCCCCGCTACCGATCAGCCAGAACACTTTATCCGCAGCATAAGGAGTAACATCCGCATTGCTCGCCAGTCGGATAATTGCCTTGAATAACTGATAGTCATCAACTCCAATGGGGCAGAGTTCTAGCGCTGTGAAGATATCATGCAAGTGTACATCTGGTTTGGGAAAATTAACATATCCAAGTTCCTTGAGGAAGTCACAGGAAAGAGCAAATCCGAATCCTTTAATTTCCCGGTCCAGAAGCATCGGCAAACTTGGACGCGCCTTCACATCTCGGTCAAAAAAATCAGCCCATTCAAAGAACTGATTGGCCGAATCAAACTGATCAATGAAGGCTGCTGCCGAAAGAATTGTCTGGCAGTATAGCGGCCAAATGCCCCGTGGCGTTCTGCGAATCTTACCCCTTGGTTTGATTTCTTTAACTATCTGATCAAGAACTGCTTCCCAATCATCTTCGTACCTGTCCAATACCGCCTCTGGATTGAAACCAAATAATATCGGCGCCAGCTTATCTACGCCACCAATTGCTCTCCCAATGACGCCTGCCTTCATGTGTGCAGTCTGGGCAGAATTAAGTAGTCGTTGATAAAGTTCTTCCTTTGACGTGGGTCTAGGATTAAGCGATAATGGATTCAGGTATTTTTCAATTAGTGCCTGCGTCACTCCCGTTATATTCAGTCCGGGCAAATAGCCCTTAGCTAATTCATAAGCTCTCCGATCAATCTCTGGGGTTGCTTTCATTCCTTTCCATCCTCGTATGTCGATTTGATATCCTTGCTAAGTAGCTCGCCAGCATCACCGGCCCATCGAATCCGCCCCTGGCCCGGCTGGAGTCCACGAAGATCCGGTCCATCAGCACCGGCGCACCATAAGACTCTACGGCCTACAAAAGGAGCATGGCTCCTTAAAATAAGGTTCCCTTCTGGCGTTCGCCTCTTGCAGCAGCTCCCCGATCCTGCCGCAGTCGCAGGAGTCAATAGCCACAAGGGTGTCGCTTCGCAGCAAACAGGGCTTGATCTTTCCGTCTGATGTCACCCGGAGCCGGTTGCAGTTGGCGCAGAACTCGGTGTTGTCCATGGGCCGCACTATCTCCACCTCCGCCCCATCCAGGAGGTACTTCTTTCGCCGGTGCATCTCGCGGGTGCGGATAGAGTCTGCCTGGGCCGCCAGCCGGGCCTCGATGGCGTCTATATCGCCAGCCAGCCCCTTATGGTCAAGGTCCAGTAGCTGGATGAGCTGGGCGATGAGGCCCTTCTCCCGGCAGAAGTCGATTATTGCCGGGATCTCCGCCTCATTCTGCTTCAAAACCACCACATTGAGCTTGATGGGCAGCAGTCCCGCCGCGGCAGCGGCATCCAGCCCCTGCATGACCCTCTCCAGATCTTTCTCGCGGCCACAGGTTATGGCCCGGTAGACCTCCGGCTTAAGGGAGTCCAGGCTGACATTGACCCGGTCCAGGCCGGCTTGAGCCAGCTCCTCAGCCTGCTCAGCCAGATATATGCCGTTCGTGGTCAGGGAAATTTTCAGAGTCGGGGGCATTTGGGCGACCAGGCCAGCTAGGCTTTGCCTCAGCAGTGGCTCGCCTCCGGTGAGCTTGAGGGAACGCACGCCCAGCGCTGCCGCCGCTCTGGCCACGCCCACCACCATCTCATCAGAGATCTCGCCGTTGGGCTCTACCTCGCCCTCATGGTGGCAGTAGAGGCAGCGCAGGTTGCAGCGAGAGGTGAGTGCAATCCGCAGGCCAGTGACCTTGCGGCCGTAGGAGTCCACCATTATGCCCGGCATCAGGATGCAGCTAGTGTCTCTGATAGTATTAGAACTCAATCAGTCGAAGGGTGGGAAAGCCTGCACCGGCAGCCCAAACTGAAAAGCGCAGATGAGAACGGAGATGAGACGGGAGAGATCGCATGGCCGACTCAATATTCGATCTCTCCCAGGCTCTTCTTGAGATGGGAGAGGAGGATCATGGCCACGATCATGCAGATGGCCAGAGCGGAGAGCAGCTCCTCCCAGGACTGGCCGGGCCTGGTTACCACCTGGATTATCCCCCCTGCGAGCAGGGTGAGCATGGCTGTGGCTATGACCGAGACCAGCATGGACCAGATGACCGAGCCCACCTCATAGCGCTCGAAGAAGGAGGCAGAGAGGACAAAGCATACTGCGGCCAGGAGGAGGATTATGGAGAGGGGCAGTGGAGGGCCGTGGTGGAAGAACTGAATCAGCCCCTGGGCCAGGGCGATCATGGTCAATGAGAGCAGCCCGGAGGCGAGAAAGGCCTTGAGGATGTAGTTTGATCGAAGAGGCAAGGAATGGAACCCCGAGCTTTATATGACTGGATTGAATATAAACATTGTGTATAATCCCCGCCGATTCTTCTTGGCCGCAAGATAGGGATGGCTCGAATGATGGCTGCTATTCTATGGGCAAGCCGGGAATGGTCCGGTCGATCTCGGTCATCAGTCGGATGGTCTTCTTGAGGGCCACCACCATCTTCTGATAGTGCATCAGATCGTCAAAGGATAGCTGTCTGCCCCGCCGATCCTTGAGCCACTTCTCGCAGACCTGGTAGCCGCCCACATGAAACTCCCAGACCTCCTTTAAAACGCCCTCGAGGTACTGGCCCGGTTGATGTAAACGTAACCTGGCTTGCCCTCTTCGTAGGCCTCGAAGCTCAGGCGTGAGTGTCAACGGAAGCGATATCCACTTATCCATCGTCCTCAGTGGTCACACCTCTTCCCAACTCCATCAAAGTCTCTATGTACCCCTCGATCGCCTCTCTGGCCATTTCAATGGCTTCTTCTACCGTCTCCCTAAATGTGACACATCCTGCCGGGGAGGGTACTATCACTGTATATTCACCTTTCTCTTCTCTTTCCAGCCGGATTCGATAATTGAGAGTCTTCATCGCAATACCTTAGGATTATTCCGCAGGTCCATCCATTTAAAGTCAATATTTGCGATAGATAGTGCTCCTATCGCCCACGTCAATAACATAGATGGCGAGGCCCTCCTCATTGAGGCTCAAGATAACTCGATAGTCCCCAACTCGATATGAATAAAGGGAAACGCCAAATGAGCCCTTCAACTTTTTTATATGTCGTTTGGGATCTTCAGCTTTAGAGAGGGCTTCCAGGGAATCGACGATACGTATTGCGTCTCCTTTAGGCATCTTCTGCAGAGCTTTTCCTGATCCCGGCGAGTAGAGCACCTGGAATATCAGGAAGACTCCAGCATCTTCCTTACCTCTTGGCTGGTCAAATACCGGCCTTCTTTGAGATCATTCAAAGCCTCTTCGATCCGCTCTTGGATTTCTGGATCCAATGGCTCTTGGTCAAGGGCGATGTCGGCTATGCGGTCAATAACATCGCTGTAGCTCTCCTCCGGGTAGAGCTTGAGATGATCCAGCCTATCCTTGACCTTCGGATTTATCTCAACCAGCACTGATGCAGTTGACATATCATTCTCATTTGTCTTCAAGGTTAAAAATCTCTGCGGAAGGGCAAAAAGGTTGGATGATCTCAGTCACTCCCAGCCAAATACAATCCACCTCATTAACTTGGCTTTCCCCTCTCCCGCCCATCCCGTCTCTTCTCCTTCTTCATACCCCATCCAGCGGTCGGTCGAGCCGTTATCAGGCAGCGTCCGCCTGGGCCGATGAGATCCTCCCGCCCGGCCATCGTCAATCCCTCTTTTACCAGATCGTAGTTTTTCGGGTCACGGTAATGCAGCATGGCCCTCTGGATCCTCTTCTCCCTGCCCCTGGGCACATGCACCGGCTTTAAAGTGAACGGGTCCAGGCCGGTGTAGTACATAGCTGTGGAGACGGTCATGGGGGTGGGGGTGAAGTCCTGCACCTGCTCTGTATAGAGATGTGCCTCTTGCAGATACTGGGCCAGTTCAATCATATCCCCAACGGTGCAGCCGGGATGCCCGGACATGAGATAGGGCAGGATGTACTGCTTTCGTCTCGACTCCCTGGTGGCAGCGGAGAAGCGTTCCCGGAATCCATCCAGCACCTCTCTGGAAGGCTTATTCATGCATTCCGTCACCGATCGGGAGATATGCTCCGGCGCAATCTTGAGATGCCCCGAGACATGATGGCGGCATATCTCTTCCAGATAGGATGAGCTGTCCGCCATTATCAGGTCGTGCCTGATTCCGGAGGAGATGAAGACCTTCTTCACTCCGGGAACCTCTCTTATGCGGCGCAGCAGCTCCACCTGGCGGGAGTGGTCCTTCTCCAGGCTGGGGCAGTCCGCCGAGCAGAGT
>JAXDAR010000101.1:0-4521 GCA_034679645.1 Methanothrix sp.
CGGAAAAGGATTCTGGCTCTGGGATACGGCCTCTTCGCTTTGACCGCTCTGGGCTTCACCATAGTCAGCAGCCAAGCCGGCCTGATCATGCTCTTTGCCCTCTACGGGCTGGTTTATGCCCTGGTGGACGGATCGGAGAGGGCCTTTGTCTCCGACCTCAGCCCCCCCGGCCTGAGGGGCAGCGCGCTAGGCTTGTATTCCGGGGCCCTGGGCCTGGCGGCCATAGCCTCCAGCCTGCTGGCCGGGGCCATCTGGGAGCTGTGGGGGCAGCAGGCCACATTCATCTTTGGGGCGGTGGCGGCAGGCATGGCGGCGGTGGGGCTGATGGTGTGGAGGAAAAGAAAGGAAGGATAATTTTTGCAGCGGTCTCTCAGGATTTTGCTGGCTTTGCATGTTTTCTCATAGGTCCATCCAAAACATATTTCATTAATTATTCCCACTAATACTTGGAGAATTGAGATGGAAAAACAACAGCTGATCCTTATGCTCTTGATAGCTGTATCGCAACTGATAGGAAGTTCGCTTGCAGAGAACATGAGCAGTCTGGAAATCCGCAGCTATGTAGCAACCGAAAGTGCCACCTGGACCGCGGATGACTTTGCCGGCTTCTACTACGATATTGATGACAACATCAAGACTGAAGAGTTGGTTGCAACTGTTACCGATAGAAAGCTCCTGGAGCCCGATGGCGTAGTTTATAACACCAAGGCTCAGACAGATAACTTCGACTTCGATGCCTGGGGCAACTACAATGTCATAGGCTTCCTGGCTGAGAAGTACTTCGCCGGATACGTAGATACCCCTGACAGCACCGACGATATCCTCTTCGAGGAATCCGACGACGAGGTCGTTCTCTCCGACGAGCAGCTTCTCAAGATCCTTTATGACTTCGATTTTGAAATCACCATCACCACAGGAACCCCTCTCAAATTAGATGAAGGCTATGCTTTAGAGATAAAATCGATAGATTCCAACACTGGTGAGGTGTACATAGAACTCTTAAAAAATGGATCGGTTGTCGATTCCAAGGTAAGAGCTCCGTCAAAAGACTATGCAGATATGAACGACAAGACCTACTACTACAAAAAGGATATTGGTGATTCTAAAGATATAGTCATCATCGCTGTTCATTTAAAAAACGCCTTCCATGGCTCCTCTGGCCAGGATATGGTAACCATTGATGGATTGTGGCAGCTGTCCGATTCTCCAACCGATGTATCCGAGAACACCGAGTACGACAAAATGACCATCCAGACTGTCACCGCGGACCGCATCATGATGAACAATGAGGACAACGACATCACCCTCGGCAATAATATGGACTTCTCTTTGATGCCTGGCATCAACATTAGAACAGCCGATTCAGATGATCTCAGATATTACATCTACAAAGAGATAACAGAGTCCGGCACCTATGAGATAAGGGGCCATGTGGCAACCGGATCTGCTACCTGGACCGCAGATGGCTTTGCTGGCTTCTACTACGATATCGATGACAACATCGAGACCGAAGAGCTGGTCACAACTGTTACAGACAGAAAGCTCCTTGAGCCTGATGGTATCGTATATTCAACTGCCGCTCAAAGCAATAGCTTCGGGCATTCCGATTGGGGATACTACAATGCTATCGGCTTTATGGGAGAGAAGTGCTTTGCAGGATACATCGAAGGCGATTCGTCCGGCACCGATCCGGATATACTTGCAGATGCCGATAATGTTAATCTGCTAAATCTGGGATTGTTGACAGAAATATTGATCGATAAAAACCAGGAGACAGTCCAGGATCTCAGCAGCTCCATAGAACTGGAGGAAGGATATTCCCTCAAGCTCACCGTTGGCTTCGACAAGAAGGGACTATTGGCTGAACTCTCCAAGGATAAAAAGCTAGTTGATAAAAAGGCTGTGCTTCTTCCCGGAACCTACGTATACACTTCCCGCCTGGGAAATGCAACTGGAGTTCCATTAATTGCAGCCTATTTGCAGGAGCCGATATTCCTGGAGAGCAAGACCTTCTTTAAGATCAGTGGCCTGTGGCAGATATCTGAAAATCCGATACAGGTAAGAGAAGGTGAGCATTATGGAATCATGACGGTCTCCAGCATTGACCCAGTTAATGGCGCCATCACATTGAACAATGAGGACAATGATGTCACTCTCAGCAACGACATGGATATCTCTCTCATGGATGGGATGTTCATCAAGACTGCTGATCCCAGTTGGGACGAAGGTGATGTGCTGAGGTATTATCTTTATAGGGAAGTCAGTATCGATCATTCGCCGGAGGAGCTCTCTTCAGGAGGAAAGGCATGAGGCTGATGATCTTTCTTCTGACCTCCGTACTTCTCTCCTCCCCATCAGCTGCCTGGGAGATAAGAGGCAGCATTTATCCTGTTGAAAACGGCATAGTTGATTGGGGTCCGGAGAGCTTTTCAGGATTCAATCTCAGCGGATCGGAGTCGCTCAGCCTAAATATCAGCAATGAGCAGATCCAGGCTGGCCATGGCTCATACAAATCGAGCGTTCAACAGAAGGGCTTTGCGCACAAACAATGGGGAGACTATTCAGCACTCAGCTTTTTAGGCCAGGAATTCTTCATAGGATATCCTGAAGGGTGTCCAATATCTGAGCCTTTAAACCTTTTGTCCTTTGGAAGTGGCTGCCTGGGCAAGATCCTGATTGACAGCGATAAAAGCTATACAATTGAAAGCGATGAGCCTCTGCCTCTTCCCGATGGCTACAGCCTGAAGCTCTCAGATGAAGAAGACGGAGTTAAGGTAGATCTCTATAAAGAAGGCAATCTCATGGACAGTCAGATCCTCTTGCCTCCCTGCGATTTTATATTCAGAGCTTCAATCGCCAATAAGACTGCGACATGCATAGCAGCCGGAATCAAGGCAAATGTCAGACTGGAGCCCAGGAGCTTCTACACCATCAAAGGACTGTTCCAGGTTTCTGAAGACATAAAACCAGTCGAATCGGGAATGAAATTCGGAGAAATGAAGGTCAGGAAGATCTCAGACTCTGGTATCGAAACAAGCAATCAAAATGATTTGAACCTTTCAAGAGGCCAGGATTTCGAACTCATGGATGGAATAAGGATCAAGACATCGGACCTCAATGCTGCATTCAACCAATTTTACATCTACAGAAATTCAACCGAATCGAATGTTTCAGAGGTTAGAGGCGAAATAGCTGCTGGAAGCTTTACCTGGACTCCTCAGAACTTTGCGGGATTTCAATATGATATGGATTCTGATCTGGGGGATGAGGAGATCTCCACAACTCTCACTGAAGGCAATAGACTGGTGGAGCCAGATGGAGTTGTCTATGCCACTGCGGCTCAGCCAAAGTCCTTCGAGTTCAGGGATTGGGGGCAGTACGGCATTATATCATTCCTGGGAGAGCGATTCTTTGTCGGCTACATGAATAACAGTCCACTCTTCAATGGACAAGAGAGCGCTCTGCTGGCTAATGAAAAATTGAGCAGGATATTGATTGATAGCAACAAGCCTATCTCCATTGAGGATGGAGCGAACTTGAAGCTGGAAGACGGCTTTGAAGCCAGTATATTGGTAGACAAGTTGTGCAATAGCACCTTGATTGAGCTGTATAAAAACGGAGAACTGGTAGATCGCGACTACTTTGAGATACCGGATACATATACCTATGAAAAAAAGCATCCAGGGATTGGAGATGATATCACACTCCTGGCCATTCACATTCTTGAAGCTGATTGCTCTCAGACTGGGAGAAGCATTGTTGATGGGATCTTCCAAATATCTGAGGAGGTCGTGGCTGTGTCTGAGAACACCGAATACGATAAGATGACCATCCAGACTGTTGCCTCCAATGGTATCATGATGAACAACGAGGACAACGACATCATCCTCGGAAAGAATTCAGACATCATATTGGCTGGCGACTATCGTTTGAGGACCATAGACGGAGAGGCTCTGAAGTATTGCATCTACAAGCCAGCGTCATCTTAGGCCAGTTCCTTGATAATTAGAGCCCAAGATAATTGCAGCCTGAAGGCCATGAAGATCGTATACAGAGAAGATCTCGCCGCCCGGTATCCAGCCAATCCCGTGGAAAGCCCGGACCGGGTGGCCGTTCCCGCCCAACTGCTCCGGGAAGATGGCTATGAAATCGTGGATTTTGGGCCTGCCTCTATCGAGGACATCGCCAGGGTGCACGGACGGGAGCACATAGAGCTGGTGAGGAAGATGGGCCTCTATGAGCCCGCCGCTCTGGCCGCCGGGGGAGCTATTGCGGCGGCAGAGCTGGCCCTGGCGGACGAGCCTGCCTTCGCCCTGCTGCGCCCACCCGGCCACCATGCCTCAGCCAACCGGGCCTGGGGCATGTGCTGCTTCAACAGCATGGCCATAGTTATAAAGAAAATCCGGCCTGTCGCCAGGCGGGCCCTGATCATAGATATCGATCTGCACTACGGAGACGGCACAGCCAGCATCTTCCGGGGCGATCCTGATGTCAAGGTGGTCAACCCCTGGGCGGTGGACG
>JAXDAR010000102.1:0-8963 GCA_034679645.1 Methanothrix sp.
AAAAGGAAGTGCGGTTATGCATCCCTCCACAAATGTCGCCCTGGGGTCGTGCATGGCCCTCCATCTGGCCCGGCTGAGCATATTGGCGGAGAAGTCCATGCCGATAATCCTGGCATCGCTCTTGATCGTCCCTGTTTAGGGCTCGCAACAACAGGTTCCCGTTTCCGCAGCCGGCATCCAGAATCATTTCCTTTGACCCGGCAAAGCAGAAGGCTGCTGCCCTCTCTTCAAACTCCCTTTGCAACTGCAATATGAACTCGGGGGTGTCATCGGTCAGGTCGCGGGCCATCTTGAGATCGCAGTCGCCGCCCGACCTCTTCTGTCTCTCCCAGAAGGCCAGCTCCTCACTCTCCGGGCAAATGCGGTCTTCACCCGGTCTCTGCCTCGTTGATTCCGAAGAGCTATTCGATGCGGACATATCTGGGATATCACTCCGGCAATGAGCCAGCATCCCCGTAAAATCAGATTCATCTAAAGCTCATCGGTCTCATGCCGGATTGGCATCCCTGCAAGAGGTGGTGAAGGGGCGTTTGAGTTTCAATCCAGCCACTTGTAGCCAGGATCTTTCAGGCGGTTGAAGTTTCGAACGAGGTCGGCTGCATCCCTGCGGTTGATCTGCGCGTCCATCATCCTGGAACATACATGCCTTATGGCCGCTTTTTGCGCCCGGATCTCGTCGCTATCCTCTGGCTGGGAGGCCAGGCCAGAGCTCTGGAAGAGGTGCTCTTTCTCGTCCATATGAGCGCTCTTTCCCCACCTTCCGAACATCTCAGCCGCGCGATCGAGGAGGTCCTGGTCGAACATCTTGGGGAACACATATCCTTCAATCTGCTTTAGAAATTCCTCTTTATTCATTGATTACCACCCTTTAGCCACATTGTTATTAGATATCCATGATATAAGTAGCTTGGACCTGTTTGCCGGTGCCGCCAGGGAGGCGAACCTCTCCTATAAACGGGGTCGAGAGGATCGGAGTGTACTGACGCTGCTGCTCTAAAAATAATAAGGTCTGGCGGCTCCGGCCAGCATTACCAGAACTCCCTCTTCCTGCGCATGAAGAGGTAGACGAAGAATGGCACCCCCAAAAAGGCGGTCATTATTCCTACCGGCAGAATAACCGGGGCGAGAATGGTCCTGGCCAGGGTATCTGCCCCTAAGAGGATTAGCGCCCCAACCAGAGCGGAGGCTGGAAGCAGGAACCTGTGATCCCCTCCTATTGCCATCCGGGTTATGTGGGGTGCGACCAGGCCGATGAAGCCTATGGTGCCGGTAAAGCAGATCACCGAGGCGGTTATGAGCGAGACCAGCATCATGCTGATCACCCTTGTCCTCTCCACATTCACCCCCAGGCTCTTGGCGGTCTCGTCCCCTGCCCCCATGGCATTGATGTCCCAGGACTTGATGAGAAGATAGGGAAAGCAGATAGCAATGACCGCGCTCACTATCCAGACCTTGTCCCAGGAGGAGCGGCCCAGTGAGCCCATCGACCAGAAGACCACCTCCTGCACCTGCTCGGCATGGCCGATGTACTGCAGAAATGAGGTCATGGCACTGAAAAGGTAGGAGATGGCGATCCCCGCCAGGATCATGGTCTCCGGAGTGATCCCTTTGTATTTTGCCAGGCCGTAGACCGCTCCCGCTGCGAGAAGAGTGAAAACGAAGGCATTGCCGATGATCAGCCATTCCCCGCCTGCAAATCCTGCTCCCATAATTATGGCCATGGCCGCTCCAAAGGAAGCGGCCGAGGAGATGCCCAGGGTGAAGGGGCTGGCCAGGGGGTTTTTGAGGATGCCCTGCATCACCGCTCCGGCAATGGCCAGGCCGACCCCTCCCACGATGCCCAAAAGGATTCTGTGCAGCCTCAGCCCCCAGACGATGGTATCTGAGAACCAGGTGGTCTGGAACTGCTGGGGAAAGAACTTTGCCAGAATGGTGGAGTAGACATCCAATACGCTGATGTCTGCCGAACCCCTTGTGGCGGCATAGCCTGCCAGCAGCACGATGCCCAGAGCGAGTGCAGCGAGAAAGAGCATCTTCCGTCCGATGAACCTCTGGTACTCCGCCTTCAAATCCTGGGTAGCGGTTGCTCTTTTCTTGGCCTTCAGATCAGTGCAAGCTTTTTTTGTTGGTTGCGGTGCGGACATCAGCCTCAAGCCTCAGGATAAGGGATGAACGCCCTATTTATAGCATCAACCCCAAACCTCAAAAACAAATAGCAGTGCATCGAGTGAGATACGACAGGACGTTGGGCATTGATGATCTTTTGCGGCGATAGGATTTTATTGAATTCTTTTCTGGCTGCAGACGATACGTCTTGAGTGTGAGGCTCATCGCAGTTTGCTTCTTTGGGGGCCACATTCATTCCGCCTAATTCAATCATCGATATCGTTACACTAGATTATGTGTATATTAATAAATCTTTTGGTAATTGTATTACCATATCATAAAGATAAGACTTATGAGGATTTTGAAAAAACCCCGCAGATAAATAGATATGCACTTACTGATAACTTTTTTCTTTTTTCCAACTCTTGCCGGTTCATACTAAGGCTTTTTGGCGCTGTTAATTGTCCATTATGCTCACTATCTTTCCCTTCTCCATGACTGCAATTCTGTCGCTCATATGTCTGATGACATCCATATCATGGGATATGAAAAGCATCGTCAAGCCGAACTCATTTTTCAGATCCATTATAAGCCGCAGAATCTGGGCCTGCACGGATACATCCAGGGAAGCAGTGGGCTCATCGGCAACGATGAACTCCGGCTTGATAGCCAGGATTCTGGCCAGGACTACTCTCTGGTTCTGCCCGCCGCTAAGCTGATGGGGGAAGCGGTTGACATGCTCGGGATTCAAGCCCACCACATCCACAAGCTCCAAGACCCGATCTCTTGTCTCACTTCTGCTGATCCTCCCCCGCAGACCCAGCCGGAAGGGCTCAGCGATGCTCTCCCCTATGCGCATCCTGGGATTGAGTGATGACTCCGGATCCTGAAAGATCATCTGCATTCTGGGGCGGAGCTCTCTCATCTCCTTTCTGTTCAGCCTGGTTACGTCTGTGCCATCGAATACTATATTGCCGGATGTGGGCTCGATCAGGCGCAGAAGCAGCCGGCCCACAGTGGTCTTTCCGCAGCCGCTCTCTCCTACCAGGCCCAGGGTCTCACCCCGCTCGATATGAAATGAGACTCCGTCCACTGCTTTCGCATACTGCTTATTAATCAATCCGGATGCATAATGCTTATTCAGATCTTGGACCTCTATCAGCCGCATAAGTAACACCTCGACGAATGCCCCTCCTCAAGCCGCACCATCTGGGGATGCTCTCTCTTGCAGACCTCCATTGCATAGGGGCAGCGGGGATGGAATCTGCAGCCAGATGGAGAATCTATGAGGGATGGGCTGGACCCGGATATGGGGTGCAACCCCCGGCTTGGCAGGGAGCGGATGAACCCCTGGGTGTAGGGGTGATGGGGATCGCTCAATATGGTCTCTGCTGCTGCCTCCTCTAAAATCTCGCCTGCATACATGACTGCAATCCGGTCGCAGATTTCCCCTGCCGCAGCCAGATCATGGGTTATCATGAGCATCGACCGCCTGGAGGTCATATCCCGGATCAGCTTGACAATCTCCGCTTTGGTGCGGGCATCAAGCCCCTTGGTGGGCTCATCGGCGATGACAAAAGAGGGGTGGCTGGCCAGACCCATAGCAATCATCACCCTCTCCTTCATCCCCCCGGAGAGCTCATGGGGATATTGATCCGCCCTCCTCTCCGCCTCCGGAATCATTGCCGCTTCCAGCATCTGCACTGCTCTGGCTTTGGCCTCCTTCTTGTCCAGGCCCTTGTGCAGACTGATCACCTCTGCAATCTGATCCCCCACCTTCAAGACGGGATTGAGTGAGGTAGTGGGATTCTGCAGGATCATGGCGATCTCCTTCCCTCGCAGCTTTCTCATCTCCTCCTCAGTCAGAACGAGGAGGTCCATTCCATTGTAAATTATCTGCCCCTCCACCCTGGTCGAGGTGGGCAGCAGGCGGATGATGGACATGCCGAGAACCGTCTTTCCGCAGCCGGTCTCGCCGATCAGCCCCAGGCGCTCGTTATCCTTTATTTGCAGGTCTACGGAATTCACCGCCTTTACCAGGCCGTCTGGGGAGGGGAAATGAGCCTTAAGATTAATTATTTCTAGCATAGCCATTTAATAGACTGAAAGTATTACCTCATAATAAAGATTGCTACAATATTTGCACTAAATGGCCTTTATTATACAAAAAATTAAATTAAGTGATTTATTCTTGATAGATAAATTCTACCTTCTCTTCATACATTCCATAATTTGAGACTATCGGTTTCCTCATCCTTTTCAGACAAGAAGATTCTAGCACATTCTTTCGCATTACCATGCTGATTGCGCGTCTCAGGATGCTTACAGATTCGGATAGACGAATATCCTACCCTCTGGGACCTCCAGCCCCAGCATTGATAGATAATCCCTGTAGACCTCCTCGGGATTCAATCCAATCTCTGGATGCAGCATCTTTGCCAGATATGTCAGGCCAACCACACTATCCATGCCAAAGTTGATCTCATTATAAAATATGTACACCCTGTTATTCATTACGGCACTGACGTTGCTAGCGCCCGGTCTATCCATTATCTCCGACTTGAGCGATTCTAGCTCCACCTCTTGAGAGGAGTTCCAGCCAAGCTGCTCGGACTTGTAGTTTCTGATGATTGCATCTGGATTTTCGGTTATTACCCATTCCCAATCAACCTTGGGATACATCTCCAGTCCACCTGCAATATTCAAACCACCTGCAATCCTCTGCAGACCATCGATGCCAGAGGTATTCCCAAAGGTGCTCAGGTCAGAGGTCCCTCCTGCGGACCCAGCGCTTTCAAAGAATACCCTGGTAGCTGGGAGATCCTCCACAGAACGCTCTACATCGGATCTGGCACTCTCGTACCACTGGATATATGTCTCTGCTTGGCTATTCCTTCCCAGGACCTCGCCCAGCTTGGCGACCTCCTCCGTCAGGTTCTCCTGTTTGTAAAAGTCCAGGCCCAATACGGAAATATTTCCAAAGGAATCCAGAGAACTGGCAATGGCAGCCGCTCCATAGGGCTTGTCTGGATAGCTGTAGGCAATCACCACAATGTCAGGAACGATGCTATCGCCACTCTTGGCAATTTCTCCTATTGCCTCGTAGTTGATTTGATCCCAGTTTCCAACATCCTGCTTGTCCTTCAAATTGGGAAGATACTCTGACTTCTTCAAGACATTGCTTGATACGCCAACTACGCTGTCCGAGGCCCCCAACAGAGTCACCGCCTCAGTGTAATTAGCATTAATCCTTTTTTTATATGTGGCCTTCCGTCTCGCCTCCTCTTTGATCCTTTGCACTTTTTGCTGCAGCGGAGATGCAAATGGGTGCAGTGTGTGTGGATGCCTGTCACTCGCCACCTAAAGAAGCGAAAGTAATATAAGGATAATAGATAGTAATAACAATTAACATCAAATCTGATCATCATCAAACTATATTTGTCATTTAGATACTGAAATTGGGAGGAATTAAAAATGAAAAGGAGCAAGCATCTAATATCTCTGCTACTGTCGATCGGTATTTTGCTGGCGGCCAGCGTCATCAATGCCAGCTCAGAGGAGAGAGAATTTCCTTTGAACATAACCGATTCCGCGGGAAGAGAGGTGAGCATTCCCGAGCCCGTGAAAGGGATCATTGTCCTCAACACAGATGCTGCAGAGGCGGTATCTGCTCTGGGGGCCTCGGATCTGATCGTCGGATTGGCGGAGGGAATCCTGGCCGACTACGAATTTCAGAGCTTGAAAGAGAGGCCATCGATTGGCACCTGGAATGATTTAGACTTTGAGAAGATCGGAGAGATTGGCAGCAAGGTGAATGGCACAGGCACCATCGTCCTGGGATATGTCTATCCTGGAAGGCCGAATGGAGTTGAAGCCGTTGCCAAGAGCCTTGAGCCATTTGATGGCATTGTCGCCTTGGGTCTGGATTTTTTCAAAGAGGAGAATCTGAGCAGAGAGATGAGGCTGTTGGGGACGATACTAGGCCGAGAGGACCGTGCAGAGGAGATAATCGACTGGCATGACCAGAATGTGGCCGAGGTCGAGCAGGCGGTAGCAGATCTTGATCGGCCAAGGGTTTTCATCGAGGGCAGCTCAAGGGGGCTAGGCGATATCACCACGTTCGGAGGAAGCTCGGCCTCAGGAATGCTCCTGGAAGAAGCAGGAGGGTTCAATGTGATGGAGGAGGATGAAGCCTATCCCAAGGTGGAATGGGAGTGGGTCGTCTCTCAGGATCCCGAGATCATCATCAATACCGACTATCTCAAATCGTCCGATGGCCTGCCGGGATGGAGCCTGAACTCATCAAGCGGCGTGCTGGCCCTGGAGGAGATGAGAAATGAGATCTTAAGCCGTCCCGGAGCCCGGAATATCTCGGCGGTGAAGAACAACCGGGTCTATATTGTGTCCGCCCAGTCCCTCTTCGGCCTGGACAGTGTTGCCGGCCTGCAACGCCTGGCAGAGGTCCTCCATCCTGGGATCGCTCTCGAGCCAGAAAAGGCCTATGGGGAGTATCTCGATTTCATGGGGCTGGAGGAGCAGAAGGATAGATTATTCGTCTTTCCGGCGGTTGATTAGGAATTGAGGTCTGATAAAAATGAGAAGATCGTCTGAGTTTGTGATGCTCCTGGTGGTGTTATGTGCCAGTTCATCTGCTATATGCTCTTCTTCGCTGGCTTACAGCTATACCCTGGGCATATTTGGCAACGCCAATATGGATGATGCCATCGATGAGAAGGATGTTATATATTTGGAGGACGTGCTGGTGGGCAATAGCCAGCCGACAGAGCTGTCTGATGCCAATTTTGATGGCATTGTCGATAGGAAGGATGTCGAAGAGATACAGAGGCAAATCAATGGCACTCAAGGGCAGCTCACCCTCAAAGCCTACACCATCTATGAAGAGGCAATGAATGTAACCATTCCCATGCCCGTGGAGAGGATTGTGGTTCTCAACCTGGCCAGTGCAGAGTCGGTTCGAGGGATAAAGGCTCAGGATAAGGTCATCGGCGTCGGCTCGTCTCTGGTGGAGGGATCGAACAGGGATTTTTTCCCGGAGATGGCAGACCTTCCAACGGTGGGAAAGTGGAGCGAGCCGGACATCGAGGCCATCATCAGCCTCGATCCCGATATTGTGATTGCCGATTTAAGAACGCCGGACCCTGAGAAGCTGGAGGACAAATTGGAGGGCTCGGGAATTGATGTAGTTCGCATGGGCTTTACCTATCCGGACTACTCTCTGGCTGAGATCATGGCCCTGGGCTATATCCTGGACCGGGAGGATGATGCCCGAGAGCTTAACAGTTTCGCGGGAAAATACTTGGACCTCATCGAAGAACGGGTATCATCGATCGCTGAGAATGAAAGGCCCCGGATCTATCCCATTTACTACACCTCGGCAGACCTGTGGAAGACGGGCTCCAATGGCTCCATCGTGGATATGCTCTGCGGCCTTGCCGGAGGAGAGAATATCGCCCATGATCTGAGCGGAGGAACGGGGGGGATGTATCCCACAGTGGACCCGGAATGGGTGGTGGGGGAGAATCCCCAGATCATATTCACCTGGAGCTCTCCTGGTGGCTACAGCCAGACCAATGACACTGCATTAAGAGAGCTGTGGACGAAGATCGTCCAGGCTCCGGAGCTATCCCAGGTGGATGCGGCAAAGAACGAGCGAGTGCATCTCATGACCACAGAGATCACCAGCCGGCCAAGGTGGTTTGTGGGCCTATCGTATCTGGCCAAGTGGTTTTATCCCGAGAGGTTCATGGATTTGGATCCAGAGGCCATACACCGGGAGTATCTGGAGAAGTTCCAGGGGCTAGAGTATCAGGGGATCTTCGTATATCCATAGATCGGGGGGGGATGATATCCCAGGAGAGATTGATGCATTCTCCTGGGAATCCCCCATCCATTTTCCACTTCAATCCAGGCGTTCGGTGCTCGACAGCTTTAAAGGATATTCGATTATCATTAGAGACTGGAAATGCTCCATATATTAGCTGAGTCTCTGACATCCACCGCCAGCACCATGTCAATAGTATTCGTAATGCTATTCCTAACCGGGCTCTTGAACGAGCTGGGCTTATTCTACAAGGTATCTCATCTGGCAAAACCATTGACATCGTTCTCTCATCTGCCTGCGGTCTCAGCATCCACATTTGTGGTCAGCCTGGGTTCGGCCCTGGCGGCGAACACCATGATCGCCCGGATGAGGGCGGAGGGCAATCTGACTGAGCAGCAGACTTTTTTCTGTGCCATCATGAACAGCGTTCCCGTTTACTTCCGGGAGCTGTTCACATATCATCTGGCCTTTGTCGTCCCGGTGCTGGGCCTTTTCGCGGGAGGGATTTATGCCATTGTTGCCCTGTCCACTGGGATCATCAAGCTCTTTATAGTGATGGTCCTGGGCCGGGCCTATCTTCCTGGAGGCTCTGACTCTTCCCTGGAGCTGGATCTGCCAGAAGATAAAAAAAGCATCTCCCAGGCGGCATTGAGATCCCTGAAGGGACAGGGGAAGCTGTTTTTGCGCATATCATCCCTGTTTTTCATCATGACCTTTCTCGTTTTGTATCTGAGCGAGCGAGGAGTCCTCCAGTCGGTCAATGCCCTTCCCATCGCCCATATCTTCGGAGTGCCGCCGGAGACCATAGTCCCTCTCACCAGCTATGTGGCCAGCCCCAAGGCGGGCATCAGCCTTTTGGGGCCGAGGATCAGCAACGGAAGCATAAGCGAGATAAAGGCACTGATCGTCCTGATGCTGGGTAGCATGTTCATGCTTCCCTTCTACTCCATCCGCTCGCTCATGCCCAACTATACCTCAGTCTTCGGGATGAGGTTGGGCATGTCGTTGGTGGTGA
>JAXDAR010000103.1:0-4377 GCA_034679645.1 Methanothrix sp.
ATCGATTTCAGGTTGTCGGTTTTGATCTGCCGTTTAAGCCTGGGGCCCGGCGGGCATCAGCCTGCAGAAAGCCGCCTGCATTTGGATGATCAATCGATAACCGCAGGGCTGCTGATTTCTGCAATAAAGCTGGCATTTGTGCCTTCTGGTTATTTGCCTTTTTGCCTATTTATCCATTTTTCCCTTATTGGTTAATTTAAAAGTTCATGATATGGCAAATTTTTCATTTTCAAGATTCAATATTTGCCATTTAGGCAATAATGATTGATAATTTTTACTATTTGACCGCAGCATTTATAGTCAAGAAATGTCCCAGGGAGCGGGACGAGGAATGAAACGGAGGTGATAATGCATGGATATGATGTCCCAAATATATGCGATAATTGTCTTTGGAGCAATGGTGGTTTTATTGCCCTGGGGCCTGAATAAATGGTCTGACACCCGTGCCGGCGTGAGATGAGATTGGCACAACTATCCCTCAATGCCATCCGGATATTGTGGACCTTCTATATCGGTGTTCGATGCTTCGTCATCCATATGGGCATAGACACTCTTCCCGCGGCGGGCGGCACCGGTTCTGCAGGTTTGGGTTTGACCTGCGACCGGGACCCTCCCCGGCCATGCCCCCTGGTGGTGCTGCCGGGAGAGGATGAAAGATTCTTCTTCGAGCAACTGTTCTTGACCATTCATCATTTTCACTGTGCCAATGCTATTGTAGCTTGATATCCCGTCGAAGAAGTATCAGGAATAGTTATTAAGTATCAGGTTTAATAGGTGCAGAGGATGCTGGTGGATAATTGAGCTCAGAGTCAATTCCGACAGGCAGAGAGAAGGCAATCATCCCTGAGAGAAATTCCCCCGTTTTGAGTAAGCCTCTGGCCAGGTATCTGGAGCTGGAGTCAATTCTTCATGATTTCTTCCAGAGCACCGGTTACTGCAAAGAGAACTACGGCATTACATGCAAGGGCTGCTGCAATGAAAATGTGGTTGAATATCCAAAAATCATCACCGGCTGCAGCGAGCTGGATGAAGAAAGAATAAGGATCTATGGCCTGGGCGACCTAAAGAGAGGATGCCCTTATTCGAGCGAAGAGGGCTGCATTCTCCAGACTCGTAAGACGCCAAAATGCATAGCCTACGTCTGCCCCCAATTCACCGCAGCACTGAAAGAGCGAGGGATAGACTATGATTGGCTTGAGACCCACACAATTTTAGTCAGCATTCTCAATGAAGCCAAATTTGACTGGTGGAGTGGTTCCAAAATTGAGTCTTATAGTATCGGTGATGATGAATTCTCAGAAATTAAGAGACAATTAAAAGAATCATTGAAAATAGAGTTTACTGAAGGGCTGCGGAATAGTGGAGACACAGACCTCGCCGCTATTGAGCGGTCAAATTGAAGTGAACTCCACATGGCTGTCGGTAAGCCAAGCAGCAGCAGTATTTGAGAAAAATGCCCCTCATGACCTTTTGCATTACTGGTAAATTAGGTGCGGGGAATGGGATTCGAACCCACGAACACCTTCGTGACTGGACCCTGAATCCAGCGCCTTTGACCTGGCTTGGCAATCCCCGCAAAAGGGTGCAGCCATGTCTCATGCAGTAGTAGTATTTAATGGTATTCGTAGGCCGAGCATGCCGTGCAGCCCTGGCATGCTATAGAGTCCAAAAAGCTTGACATGCCTCCGCCTCCCCCTGGCCGCCGCTCCCTGCCAGAGGTCTCTTCTCCTATCCATCAGCTCCTCTGATGGCTGGAAGGCGTTATGGAGCTTCTGCCATATTGGAAACGAGAGCAGCCCTCCAAAATTCGCATCGATCTCCTCATCGCCGCAAAAGTGGCCGGATCGGCTTCTTCCGCCCTGCGACTGGATAGCTCAGATCGGTTCACGGATTCCCGGCCAATCGGCTCATTCCGTCCAGCGTGCCGAATAATGTATTCTCTCCCCGCCCGCCAGTCGAATAGTATATCAATTATAAAATTATGGCTGTGCTCCGGGCAATCATCCTCGTGCGCACGAGCGGCTGTAGGGCATTAATGGTTATCTGATTGTTCTGACCCTGAAACGAGATGGCAGAGAAGCCAGTCCAGGAGCGTCATGAAAGGCAAATCCTCCAACACTAATGTTCGAGGAAGATCGTCTCTTTCAGATCTTTAAAATGATGGTCGCCGGTCATCACCTGGGCCCCTTCCCTGATTGCCGTGGCGTAGATCAGCGCATCCGCCAAACCCCAATCGCGCTGCTGCCTGAGCTTTGCCCCCAAAACGGCGATCTCCTCATCGACGGGGATCAAGAAGCAGCGAGACATCATGGACCGACGCCGCTTTTCTGCCGTCTGCTCGTCGAACCTGCTCAGAGCTAAGCGATAGATTTCCGCCAGGTTGATGCTACTGATTAGGATCTCCTGGTTCTCATCCATCACATAGGTCTTTACCATCTCGCCAATCTTGGTGCCGGCAAAGAACTCCGTCCAGGCCCAGGAATCAATCAAAACGATCAAGCTCTTCCCTCTGGAAAGGAGCTATTCCCGGCATGCTCCCGAACTCAGATTCATCCATCTTCTTGCATTTCCGGAGCAGATGCTTGACCACATCGTTATACGAGTCCGCGTTCAACTCTTTCTTCAAGATATTAAGTACTTTATATACATCGTCCTGGAGCTGTATTGTAGTGGACATACGATCTGTTATAGCTCTATAAGCTTATAAGAATTGCGTCCCTGACTTCTGGCCAATCTCTTCGCAATCGAAGATAATACAGCGCCTCTCCAGCTCCGCCAGCAGCTCCTCCATGAAAATCCCCCGCCCGGGCACATTCTCGTGCTCGCACTCGCGCACCCGCCCGCCTGCATAGCCGCGGCTCGTGCTGGCAACTCCGCAGCTCGGGCTTCCGGCCACGCCCAAAATGCGTATCCGCAAACCTTTCCGGGAGAGCATCTCCAAAAGGTCGACAGAATCAGTGATGAGCGAGCGGCAGAAGCGGCGAAACTGGGGCACATCCAGCTGGTTTCGGGTTACCGCCCAGCGTTCCAGACCCAGATATAGCGCCTCCGGGCAGGGCAACTGCAGAGTGGGCCCGGCAGGAGAGAAGGCCACCGGCTCCAGGCCTTTGACTCGGGTCAAAGGATTCAAAAGGCAGTGGGCAACGACCACAATCTCCCGCCCCCCGCTATCAGGCAGCCCTTCCCCCGTCCCGGCTTGAGTGCCCTCTCTTGATGGCAGCACCATAATCGTCGAAATCCCTATTGCATAATGAGACAAAAACCGGAAAAGAGGATTCAGGGCCGGCTATCATACCCCAGCCGACTGGTCCTGTCGCTTCAGTTCCCGGATATGCTGATAGAAGCGGATGCCATCCAGGTCCTCATAGAATATTATCTTCTCCGCCCTCTCCCCCACCAACAGCTTCAGGGTGTTGGTATGGAATTCGTCCACATATTCTACATCTGTGACCAGATCCAGGGGAACCGAGCGCACGCTATCCCAGGCAATCCCCGGCCGGACGAAATGCACATTCTTATCGGTGGTGATCAGATACCCCAGGATCTTGTCCAGCATCCCCATCCTGGCGATGGCCAGCATCTGCTCCGATGCCTGGCTGTGCAGAATGGCCGGGGCGATGAGCACCAGCTCCTCCCCGGCGCCGGAGAGCTTCCTGGCGATCCTCTTCAGCTTCTTGGGAACCTCCGGGCTGGAGCCCTGCTCCTTCCCCCCGCTCTCGTCTTTCTGCGCGATCTCGGTCATATTCTCCTGTTCCCTCAGGTCACAATCCGGTCCAGGCAGTCGTTCTCCAGGGCGATCCTCACCTCGCGAGCCAGCCAGCGGCCAGTGGACATATTGGTCCGCCAGAGGGCATTGCCATAGGGGTGGCCGACCGCCATATGCACATTGGTCCCGCCGCCGATCCTGGGCGCGACATCGTAGATATAGAAATTCAGATCCTTGTCCACACAGGTCTGCAGGCAGAAGGGGCCGATTATCCCCGGCTTATAGTACTCCTGCGTCGCTTCCACATACTTCTCCGCCAGAACGAACGCCTTCTCTAGGAGTGACTCGCGCAGGGTGGCGGAGTTATGTCCACAGACGGTGTACTCGGGGTTTATCTGCCGCTCATTGAGGGTGAGCTGCTGGGGAGCGGGCAGACGGCAGTGGCCGTCAAGGCTGGTCTCAAACCTCCAGTCTATGCCGATCAGCTCGATCCTCTCCGTTATGGGGGAGTAGAAGTAGTCCAGGTTGAAGACCGGCCCGATGACATAGCGCTCAATTCTGGCCAGCTCAATCCCATCCTGGTCGATCACATTCTGGCGCAAGATGAGATCCGCCTTCTGGCAGTACTCCTCATAGGAGGCAGCAGTGAAAAATCCCCTCTCCAGGGTTTT
>JAXDAR010000104.1:0-2843 GCA_034679645.1 Methanothrix sp.
GGGATGTTACTGTAAAGGGCCGTTCCGCTCATAGCGGTTCCAGCTTCATGGGTGTGAATGCGGTGGAAAGGTCGATACCGGTGATGGAGAAGCTCATGGAGCTGAAGAAGGTGGTGCAGGCCAGGCGCTCCCGCCTTCCTGCCAGCGCAGCTGTGAGGAACCTGGGCATCAAGAACCTCATCCCCATACTCAATATCACCCTGATCAATGGTGGGATCAAAGAGAACATAGTGCCCGATAGGTGCACCCTCCGCGGGGACCGCAGGGTGATACCGGAGGAGAGTATGGAAGGAGCGATGGAGGAGATAGAGAGGACTCTGGAGCCTATAAGGACAGAGGATGTCGACTTTGAGCTGAAGTTCTATCCCGGATATCCGCCCAAGAGCGTAAATCCTGAGCATTCCTGGGTGACTGAGGTGAGAGAAGCAGTGGAAAAAGGGATGGGATTTTATCCCCAACTCTCTGCCGCTCAGGGAAGCTTAGACCAGGCCTATGCCACTGAGAAGACGGGAATTCCCACCTGTGTCTACGGCGTTGGCCGGCAACTGGAGAGCAATATCCATGCTCCAAATGAGAACGTGCGCATAGCTGATCTGGAGGGCTTCACCCGATTCCTGATTGAGTTATTGCAGTAGTCTTGCCGCAGTCTGATATGAAGGTCATAGCGGTTGTCGGGACAAAGAAGACGGGAAAGACCACCCTGGTGGAGGCGCTGGTAAGCTCCCTGGCAAAGCACGGTAAGGTGGGGACAGTCAAGAACATGGTCGGTCATCCTGTGGACCGGGGGGACACCAAGAGACACTTCGACGCCGGGGCGGATGTGGTCATTGGCCTCGGCCAGGCCCGTCTGGTGGTCCGGCGAGATCGGGGAGACTTGGAGTCTGCCCTGGCGGAACTGGAGAGAGAGAGGATGGACTACGTGGTGGTGGAGGGCTTCAAGCACAGCTCCCTTCCCAAGATCGTCATGGCGGATATAGAGGTGCCGAACATGGTGCGAAGGGTCGCGCTCCCCGAGGTGGACGGGGCCCTGGTGGAGGAGCTGACAGAGATTGTCAGGGCTTTGGAGGATTACAGAACAGTTTAGCTAAATCCGCGTTACCCGAGCAAAAAAGATATTTTCACTCCTATTTTCTCATCCCGGCCATCGCCCCGGCCAGCATCACCGGCCCCTCAAATCCGTTCCTCGCCCGGCTGGAGTCGATGAATATCCTGTCCATTTTTTCCGTCAATATCGGAGCGCCATAAGACTTGGCCCCGCACAAGAGCATCAGCGTGCGGAAGATCAGGTTACCTGAGATGCCCTCGGGAGCGATGACGATGTCATCTCCCCGGCAGTTCTCGATCAGAATTCCCTTATGCCGGGCATTTATCCCTGCATTGAGGGCGCGGGCGGCGATCTGGTCTCCCTCCAATAGACTACGGTCCACCCGCTCGCATCTTCCCCAGTCCTCCATCCTCCCCCCGGAGAGGACCGCTGCCCGGGGGATGATCCCCAGATTTTGCAGGAGCCTTGAGCCCCCAAGCAGCAGATCCAGACGGTCCTGGGCTGTCTCCCCCTCATCGATTCCCACCGGCCCCAGCAGGAAAGCCCAGCCAGACAGCTCGATCAGGGCCAGGCGGCGGACGGGCAGGCCGAAGCGGTCCACCAGGGTGCGCATGGTCCTTCCTGCAGGCAGGTTTCCCCGTACCGCGCCATCGATCTCGCCGCTGGCTAAGAGATGTACCAGATCCCTCCAGGGCTCATTGCTATTCATGTGGTCAAAGGGGCAGTCCTCGCCCACATCCCCCACCACCAGCAGATCTGCGAACCTCTCCGCCGAGTGCAGGGATGAAATCAGCTCTCGGTCTGCGTTCCAGATGCCGATTCCTATGCGGGCGTGCCTTTTTTCCGCTCGATCCTGCAGGGATTTTATAAAACTGGAGTCCATGAAAGATTCTCAGTGGATTCCGGTCACGCATTCATGGGTCAGGTCGAAGAGCACAGCCTCTTCCACTCCGCTGCGAATGATCAGCTTTCTCTCCTCAGTCACCCGGCCGATGACCCTGGCGGTAAGGCCGCGTCTGCTGAAGACTTCCAGGACTTTCTCCTGGTTCTCTGGCCTGGTGCTGACCACAAAACCCATCCCCGGATACATCTTCAGCCAGCCGGCCAGGGTGAGGCCCTCGGGGACCACAATTGCATCCACATCCACCACCGCGCCCACCTTGCTTGTCTCCATGAGCATGGCCAGGGTTCCCAAAAGGCCCGGGTTGCTGATGTCCTTTCCCGCCCGGACCAGGCCGCTCTCGCCCAATTCTCGCATCGCCCCCAGCTGCTCCGCCAGCACACTGCTCTCCTTGAAGCTGGTGGAGTCGAAACTCAATTGAAACTGGGGATGGGGGCTGCCGTCTGTGTCATAAGCGGCGATGATCACTTCACCTGCCTTTGCCGTGCTGCTCAGGATCACGGCGTTCTTCTTCGCTTTTCCAAGGATGGCAACGTCCAGGGCGCTGTAAGGGGTGTCGGGATGGAGGTGGCCTCCGATGATGGGCACACGGAGTTTTTCTATCCCCTTTTTCATGCCCTCTAGTACCCTCCTTGATATCTCCGGGTCCCCTGCAGATAGGACATCCACCATGGCCACCGGCCAGCCGCCCATAGCGGCGATGTCGTGCACATTAACCAGCACAGAGCAGTAGCCCGACCACTCGGGATCTGCGTCCATGAGCTTGGACCAGATGCCGTCCGCGGCGAAGAGCATGACCTCGTCGCCATCGTCAATCACTGCCGCATCCTCACCGAAGGATGCAATTATCTGCTTGGATTCTATGGGGAAGAATGAGACCAGATCGCCAATCTGCTT
>JAXDAR010000105.1:0-3152 GCA_034679645.1 Methanothrix sp.
TGGTCGTCCAGGGCAGCCTGGAAGTGATGGTGGCCGAGGACTCTATCCCCCAACTGGCTAAAGGAAGACATTCCGAGGAGATCTGGGGCCTGCAGGATTTCAAGCACACCTTTCCCCTGAAGGTGGATGATGAAGGCAGGACCCATATCTTCAACTCCGCCGAGACCTGTCTGATCGACCTCTTGCCCGAGATCTGCCGGATAGGACTGGACGGGGTATCGCTGGACGCCAGAGGGCGGACGGAAAGCTATGCTCGGGAGATGACAGGGGCCTATAATCAGGCGATAGAGCTGACCGAAAAGCTAATGGCCACTGATCCTGCGCCTTTAAAGGAGGGGCTGCTGGATTTGAAGGAGAGGATTCTGCCCCTGGCCCTGGGTGGAATTACCCACGGCCACTTTCTCAGAGGGCTGAAGGACTGAATTAGCAGGTATAGTCCACCACAATCCTGGACTCGCAGACCTGGCCCGCCACCTCCGCCACCCTGACGTGCTCAGGATGCTTCTGATAGCTTACCAGCTCCTCGGGGCTCATGAACTCCGAGAGCAGCACCAGATCATAAGCGTTGCTGGCAGGAATGATGTTGACCCCCAGCTCAAAGTACTTTATCTCCTTGATCATGGGGGGAAGGGACTGCAACGATTCCTTCACTAAAAGGATGTTCTCCTGCTTGTTCCTGCCACAAGAGAAGTCCTTGAACTTGAACATGACAATGTGCTTGATCAATAGTTTTGGCCTCCAGAGGATTTTGGCTTTGTTTATAGTGCGAGTTTATATTGGTTTTCCAGAAGAGAAGATCGGCAGCATGACCATCCCTGGCCTCTCAATAAACGTAAATTCTATTAGCTTCAAGATATGAACGTCACCATGGGCAACGCTTTGAAGAGGATCTGCAGGACAATTCCCCCGAGATCTTGGGCGGGAATAGATCCCGGTAAAACATGATGGAGAGGGCCAAATGACTACTGCTAAAAGCAGAGAAGAGCTGGATCATGTAGCCTCTAAGGTTCTGGAGGGCCTGGATGACATCCTCAGGGTGATGCAGAGGGCGGCAGAAGATATCGCTAGCGGCAAGCCACCTGAGGAGATAGACATATCGGGCTTGCCCCTCTACATGGCCAGATCGAAGGAGGACCAATCCGGCCTGGTGCGGGGAGTGGTCTATGCCATGGATTATGATCAGTATATGGAGATGCTGGATCAGGTGGCCACAAGTAGCGGCCTGTGTCTTGAGGAGCTGACGGAGCTGGAGGTGAACCTCCCCCAGATGGAGTTCGGTGAGGACCTGGTCACCGGAGGCTTTGAAGACTTCAAGGGCATATGCGTGGAAAGGCACAACCAATGCATCCTGGAGCTGATGGAAGCGGTCTCTGTGCTTTTGCAGAGGCAGGGCCTGTCCGTGGCCTGCATTCCCGATGAGGATGTCTTATTCTACCTCCCCCTGAAATGAGGCCCTGAACAGACCCTTCCGGAGTTCGAGCAGATATGGGATCAAGTGCATTGGCCATGGCGGCGTATTTTCTGGTTTTTGCCTCTGTTCATAGCCTCCTGGCCGATCCCCGGTTCAAGAGATGGGCAAAGGAGAGAGCGTGCGGGGCGTTGGACCGCTGGGGGCGGCTGGCCTTCAATCTGCTGGCCCTGATTATGCTGCTGCCATTCGTCTTTATCCTCCTCTATCTGCCGGATGAGGTCATCTACATCGCTCCCTGGCCGGCTTTTGGGCTGATGGCCGCAGCCCAGCTCCTGGCCGCAGCCATGCTGCTGATCACCCTTTTCCAGACAGGCGTTCTGGATTTCCTGGGGCTGGAGGGATTACTTCGACCGGGCGGGGAGAAAATTCTGGTGACCAGTGGCTTTTACTGCCACCTGAGAAACCCGCTCTTCCTGTTTGCCATTCTCTTCCTCTGGAGCAGCCCGATCATGACCATGAATCTTCTGACCTTCAATATCATGGCCACATTCTACTTTTATCTCGGTGCCCTCCATGAGGAGCGATCCCTGAAAGAGGAGTTCGGAAAGACATACGAGGAGTATCGGCGGAGGGTGCCCATGTTCAGGCCTCGGTTTCGCTGCGAGGAATGAGAGGCCAATAGAGATGGCAATCTCCAAATAGCAAAAGCATCATACTCTTATTCGGATTTTTGTCATGGCCCGATCAAGGCCTGCAGGAGGAGGAATGATCCCATGATTGGCAAAGGACTAAATGGCAGATTGGAGAATGACGCCTCCCCTCATGCCGCCCTGCCCCTCTTCTGGATCGCCTTAGCTGCATATCTGATTCTATCTCTATCCTCGATCCCGCCTGCTCTGGCGGCCCAGAGTGGTGCCCCCATCCCGCCAGAGAGGTTCTCAGCCGACTACTACAAGGTCTACGGCACCCCGAATCTGACCGCATCCCTGGACATGTCTCGCATCTATCAGGGGGAGGCGACCGTCCTCACCATGACCCTGACCAACCGGGGCCGCATAACCTCTTTTGAGATAAACGAGGAGCCAGCAGCCAACAAAAGGGAGGAGATCCTGGCAGCTCAGAGGGAGCTGGAGCTGGAAAAGCAGAGGACTGTGGCCCAGGATGTCTCCGTTCTTCTCCGGGCAGAGAATGAGAGCGCAATAGATATCAAGCGTTCGGTGGCCTTTCCAGGCAACATCCGCGAGGGCCAGACCTCCCCCCGGCTGGAGTTCCCCCTGGAGGCTTTTGAGAACGCCCTCCCCGGCAGCTACCAATTGGCCGCTCTAGTCAACTACACCTATCAGAAGGACGTGGCGGTGAAAGAGGATGATGACCGGCCGGAAAATCCGGACGTATACTACTGGTACGATTCCCTCAGCCAGACAATTCCCATCGACCTGATTGTCGAGAGGAGAAGCGGTGCCCAATTTGAGGTGCTAAATGTCACACCCACCTCCCTTCGGCCGGGCTCGGAGGGGAATGTGGTCCGGATAAGGGTCAGGAATGTGGGGGACGACCGAGCGTCGGATCTGGTCGCCCGTCTCCGCCCGGAAAGCGGCCTGTATGTGAGCGTTGACGAGTCTCCCATCCCTTCCCTGGAACCCCAGGAGGAGGCAGAGCTTCTCTATAAGCTGGACGTCTCCAAGGACGCCCTTCCCGGCAAGAACTACCAGCTAAGGATTCTCTTCCAGTTTTCCGACAG
>JAXDAR010000106.1:0-8115 GCA_034679645.1 Methanothrix sp.
GGGTCATGAAGGGATCCTCCAGGCGGCATCCAAGCTTGTGAGAGGCATCAATGCACTCCGCTATGCCCTCAGCCACCTCCCGCATATATCTCTCCGAGAGCAGCCCGGCCACGGGCAGAGGCAGAGAGGCTAATACCCTGCCCGCCTCCACCGCCACCAGGCCGCCGTTCATCTCCCTGACCGCTGAAACTGCGGCCAGCATCTCCTCGTCCCCGGTCCCGACCACGATGATGTTATGGGAGTCATGGGCCACAGAGGTGGCCAGAGCGCCCTTCACCAGACCCAAGCCCTGCACCAGGCCCAGGCCCACATTTCCCGTGGCGTGATGCCTTTCGACCACTGCCATCTTCAGTATATCCTGGTCGGTGTCCGATACCACCACACCATCCCTGACCAGGGGAAGAACGGCAAGAGATCGGGTGATGATCTGGCCGGGGACGATGCCAATGGTTCGGGCGGGCCCCCTCTCTCCCTTGATCTCAAAGGACCGCCGGCTGAGGGGAGCGACGTGCATCGATTTATGCATAGCCCGGACCGATTTTTTCAGAGGGGCGAGGAAATCCCCATCTTGGGCCACCAGCCTGCCGTCTTTGAATACCTGCACCACTCTCGGCTCCTCCAGGCCATCGAGCACGACGATGTCTGCCCGGTAGCCGGGAGCTATGGCCCCCAGGTCAGCCAGGCCGAAGTAGCGGGCGGCATTCAGAGAGGATATCTGCAGGGCGAGGATGGGATCAAGACCCCATTTTATCGCCCGTCTCAGCATGAAGTCGATATGCCCCTCCCGGAGGATATCCGCCGGGTGGCGGTCGTCTGAGACGAAGAGGAACTGGCGGGCGTTTTTAGGCGTGACCAGTGGCAGGAGAGCAGAGAGGTTTCGGGCGGCGCTCCCCTCCCGCAGCATGATGAACATCCCGGAGAAGAGCTTCTCCTCTGCCTCGGCCAGGGTGGTGCACTCGTGATCGGATCTTATTCCGGCGCAGATGTAAGCGGACAGGTCCGGGCCGGAGAGACCCGGCGCATGGCCGTCCACAGGCCGTCCCCCGGCCAGCCGGATCTTTTTCATCACCTGAGGATCGCAGTAGATGACCCCAGGAGAGTTCATGACCTCGGCCAGGCCGATCACTCCCTCCTCTTCCAATAGCCTGGCCAGGGCATCCGGGCCCAGGACCGCCCCTGCTGTCTCCATATCAGTGGCAGGGACACAGGAAGGAAGCATGACCAAAACATTCAGGGGAACGTCTCTCGATGAATGCAGGATGTAGCGAACCCCCTCCTCGCCCCAGACATTGGCGACTTCATGCGGATCGGCAATCACAGTGGTGGTACCTTGAGGGACCACCGCCCGCGCGTACTCGGGAACGGTGACCATGCTGCTCTCGATATGGACATGGCCGTCGATGAATCCCGGGGCCAAGATCAGGTCATCCACAGGAATTGTCTCGCGAGCACTGCCGCACTCAAAGCCCACAATCCTCCCTTTATGCACGGCAACATCTGCTCTGCGAACCTCACCCGATATGAGGTTGGCAACCGACCCCCCCAGGAGGAGAAGATCGACCTCTATCTCACCTCTGGCTGCGGCTATCAATTCCTCTATGTCCACACTCCGACCCATGATAATCACAGGAATCTTCATACCTTCGATCTTATTTAATATAGGCATTTGTGCCGCCGGTATCCTGTCGCCTCAATGGGGCGAAGAGATGTCGCCCACTTTTTTGAATAAAAAAAATCCCATTGACACCAGATAAATTTAAATCGAGAAGCATAGATAGACTACAAATGTGCGTGAATTAAAGGATATAGTTCTCAAGGTGGCCAAGGCCTATCCCAATGACTCCGCCCGGGGCATCGCCCGCTTAGATCCCAATGCCCTCCTGACCCTGAGGCTAAGTCCGGGTGACATCATTGAGATTGAGGGGAAGAGGCTCACCGCCGCCAAGGTCTGGCGGGCCGACCGGCAGGACTGGTCTCAGGATTACATCAGGATAGACGGCTTCATCCGCCAGAATGCCGGCGTTGGCATCGGAGATAAGGTCAAGATCCGCAAGGCCAGGTTTGCCGAGGCGCAGAGGATCGTCCTCGCTCCCCCCGCGGGCTCACATATGCACTATGGTGATGAGGCGGCTGATATGATCCGCCGCCAGACGCTCAAGCGGCCGGTGGTAGCAGGAGATATCCTTCCCATCATGAGCTCCGGCAGCCATCCCTTTGTCGGCCGGATGGAGCCGGTGCCGCTGGTGGTAACAGAGACCCATCCCGATGATGTGGTGGTGGTCTGCGAGAGAACGGAGATCGTTCTTTTGGAGAAACCGGCCAAGAGCGTCCAGTCGGTCAAGGCCACGGGGATAACCTATGAGAATGTGGGCGGCCTGCGCTCAGAGGTGCAGCGGGTGAGAGAGATGATCGAATTGCCCATGAAGCATCCTGAGATCTTCCAGAAGCTTGGCATCGAGCCGCCCAAGGGGGTTTTACTTTTCGGCCCGCCGGGAACGGGAAAGACCCTGATCGCCAAAGCAGTGGCCAACGAGAGCGGCGCGAACTTCATCTCCATCGCCGGTCCGGAGATCATGTCCAAATATTATGGAGAGAGCGAGCAGAGGCTGAGGGAGATCTTCGAGGAGGCGCAAAAGTCCGCGCCGTCCATCATCTTCGTGGATGAGATCGACTCCATCGCCCCCCGCAGGGGCGAGGTTACGGGGGAGGTGGAGAGAAGGGTGGTGGCCCAGCTCCTGGCTATGATGGACGGCCTGAAAGAGAGGGGGCAGGTGGTGGTGATCGGAGCCACCAACCGGGAGGAGGCCATCGATCCCGCTCTGCGCCGGCCGGGCCGGTTTGACCGGGAGATCGAGATCGGGGTCCCGGATAGAGCAGGAAGAATCGAGATCCTGCAGATCCATATGCACAATATGCCGGTGGCAGATGATGTTAACCTGGAGGGGCTGGCGGACCGGATGCATGGTTTTGTGGGGGCGGATGTGAACGCCCTGTGCAAAGAGGCAGCCATGAAAGCCCTGCGCCGCTACCTGCCCGACCTCACCTCTGAGGATGAGATCCCCCAGGATATCGTCGATCAGATGCAGGTCATGGCGGCGGACTTCGAGGAGGCTCTCAAGGAGATCGAGCCCTCGGCGATGAGGGAGGTCCTGGTGGAGGTGCCCCGGGTCAACTGGACCGATATGGGTGGACTGGGGGCTTTGAAGCAAGAGCTGATAGAGTCCATCGAATGGCCCATCAAACAGCCGGAGAAGTTCCAGAAAATGGGGATCAGGCCGCCTAAAGGAATTCTGCTCTACGGGCCGCCGGGCACGGGAAAGACCATGATCGCCCAGGCGGTGGCCAATGAGACAAATGCCAATTTCATCAGTATCCGGGGGCCGCAGATGCTATCCAAGTGGGTGGGGGAATCGGAGAAGGCGATCCGGGAGATATTCCGCAAGGCAAGGCAGGTCTCGCCGGCGATCATATTCTTCGATGAACTTGACTCCATCGCCCCCATGAGGGGAACGGACGAGGGAGGCAGAGTGATGGAACGGGTGGTAAACCAGCTTCTAGCAGAGCTTGACGGCCTGGAGAGCCTGAAGGATGTGGTGGTGATCGCCGCCACCAACCGGCCGGACATCCTCGATCCGGCGCTGCTCCGGTCGGGGAGGTTCGATCGCATGCTCCTGGTGGGGCCGCCCGACCGGCTGGGCAGGCATGAGATCCTCAAGATCCATGCCTCAAAGACGCCCAGAGGAGAGGATGTGAGCCTGGAGGAGCTGGCGGAATTGACCGATGGCTATGTGGGCTCGGATCTGGAAAGCCTCTGCCGGGAGGCAGCGATGCTCGCGTTAAGGGAAGGACTGGAGCGGGTGGATATGAAGCACTACCGTGAGGCTTTGAAGAAGGTGAGGCCGAGCGTGGAAGAGCATATGCTCAGCTACTATGAGCGTATCGGCGAGAGGTTCAAGGGGGGAATCAAGGTCGAGCCGGCCAGTCTTGCCGGCTACAGATAGGTTGCCTTGAATCAATTATGTTCATAACAGGAGAGGAGGGTTTAAGGGGTATGGGAAAGGTGTTTGCGGGAAGCATTGCAGATAAGGAGATTGTAAACATCGATGGCACAGTGCTGGGCGATCTGGAGAACCTGATATACGAGGTCACGACCGGAAAGCTGGTGGACCTGGTGGTAAAGCCAAACTCCGGCCTTAACCGCAGCAGGTATCGAGAGGACGGCAAGTATGTGCTGATACCTTACAGCTCAGTGGTGGCGATCAAGGACTATATTGTGGTGGATGAGAGCCGGGCCATGAAAAAATGAGGGCCTTTTGCTATCACAAAGACATAACGAGGACGAAAAGGAAATTCTCCGCAGTACATTACCCACAAAATTTGGCGGAGAGCCCTTTTTTCCGGAAAGCTTATTTCTCCTCAAGTCCTCCATTTTTCGATGATGAAACTTAGATCTTATCTGGCCATCAGCATTCTCATGCTCGCTGTGATTCAGGCAGGCTGCCTGGGCGAGGAGAAGAATGAAGATGCTAAGGTCCTGTTGGAGACCAGCATGGGAAACATCACCATTCAGCTCTATCCGGATATGCCCGTCACCGCCGGCAACTTCCTGAGCCTGGTGGAGAAGGGATTCTATGATGGAGTGACCTTCCACCGGGTGATAGACGGCTTCATGATTCAGGGCGGAGACCCTGAGGGTACGGGCATGGGAGGACCGGGCTACACCATCCAGGATGAGTTCACCGACCATAATCGAAACGACCGCGGCACTATTTCCATGGCCAATGCCGGACCGAACACCGGGGGCAGCCAGTTTTTCATCAACCTGGTGGACAACGACTTCCTGGACGAGAAGCATCCGGTCTTCGGCCAGGTGATCGAGGGCATGGATGTGGTGGACAGTATCGGAAAAGTGAAGACGGACAGCACCGACCGGCCCCTGGAGGATGTTGTTATCGTCCGGGCCAGCCGGATCAACTGATCAGATGAGGAGATGGTTTGACAATGACAAACGAGAGCGTAGAGGCAGGGGTGAAGGTCCTGCTCAACACCAGCATGGGAGATATCACCATTCAACTCTATCCGGATATGCCAGTCACCGCGGGCAACTTCAAGAAGCTGGTGGAGAAGGGCTTTTATGACGGGGTGATCTTCCACCGGATCATCGATGGCTTCATGATTCAGGGCGGAGACCCCACCGGAACAGGTCGGGGCGGTCCGGGATATGCTATCAAGGACGAGTTCACACCCAACAGCAAAAACGACCGGGGGACCATCAGCATGGCCAATGCCGGGCCGAACACCGGGGGCAGCCAGTTTTTCATCAACCTGGTGGACAACAACTTCCTGGATGGCAAGCATCCCGCCTTTGGCAAGGTGATCGAGGGGATGGATGTGGTGGACAGTATCGGCAAGGTGAAGACCGGATCAATGGACCGACCGGTAAAAGAGGTCAGGATACTGAGCGCCAAAGTGGTCGCCTGATCACTAAAATCTTTTTTTTTGCATCCATAAGTCTTTTATCTTTTTCCCGTAGATCATATTGAGAGGAGAATTGTTCATGGTCAAGTCCAATCTACTGGCAGAATTCACGGTATCGAAAGACCGGCTGATCCAGGCTCTTGCCTGCGTGTCCAACCTTGCGGACAGGGCTATTGTGCAGGCCATCGTCCATCCCAAGGATACCATACTGGGATTCGCCTTCAGCAACACTCTATTGAATGAGGAGTCCGGGGACCAGATATATGCTTATTATATAATAGTCGAGGAGGAGATGATGGGAGCGAAGTTCATGGTAAAAGGAGATGAGTGGCCTTTGTTTTTTATATCCTGCTCTGAGCAGTTCATCAACTCCGTTGCCGCTCTGGAGCCCAGAGACAATCAGTTCCTGAAGGTTGAGCTCTTTAGCATAACGGAAGAGGCTGAGCCGGATGTGCTCAAGAGCGAGGCGTTCGTTACCGGTGAGCATAATTCCGCTGTGGGATCCATACTGCTGCATCCATTCTCCCAGGATGACAATACCACCCTGGAAGCGGATGAGAGCCAGTCTGTGCTTTACGGGTAATCTTTTTTTTATTCAAATTTTTCATAAGTGAAAATCATTTTGCTGCCCCTTCTTATGCCCCTCCTCTCCACCCCTCAGCGCAAGCTGCGCCAGGACCGGCAGGTGGTCTGATCCGGCATCATCCCCCACCCAGGCCTTCAGGCAGTGCAGATCGGGGGTGTGCCAGATATAATCCACCCGGAGGAATGGATAAAGGGAAAAGACTCTGAGCATTCTGCTCATGCCCTCCAGCCGACGCCAGGGGCCAAATCTCCGCGGGATGGTGGAGCCCCGCCCCCTCCCTGCCAGTCGAAAGGAATCGACCAGGCCCGCTCCTCTCATCCGGGTGCAGTTGTTCTGCCAGCTGGTGGCATTGAAGTCCCCCAGGATTACCGACCGTGGGCTTGACCGGGCCAGATGGATCAGGCCTTCGATCTGGGCTTTGGTCTGGCCGCCTAATCCGATGCCCAGAAAGCTGATCGGCGGGGGGGGATGGGCTACGATAACCGTCAGGCTCACCCCTGAAAGATCGATAACGCAACGCAGATCGGGCCGGCCGGGGTACAGGCTGATCTGCTCATGCTCCAATATGGGAAAGCGGCTGACCAGGCCCTTTCCCTCAAATCCGGCTGGATAGAGCACCTGATAGGGATACTCAATGGAGAGAATATCCTCGATGGCCCTTGATTGAGAGGCTTCCAGCTCCTGCAGGCCGACAATATCGCTGCCCGAGGAGCGGAGCATAGCTACCAGTTGCTCCGGTCTGGAAAGGCCAGCGCCGGCATTGTAGCTCATGATATTGAACGGCTGAGCTTTCAGGCCCTCACATCCTATCCTATTCGCCCCCGAACCTTCATCCTGGGAATGGTTCATATTGCAGCCCTTCGACAGTTCATCGACAGTCCATCGATAGTCCATCGATAGTCCATCGATAGTCCATCGATATTTCATTAGGATTTCATCCCTGCTTATTTCCTTTATCAATGCGTAGCATGTAAATCTTCCAGTATCGATCATATAAAGTAACATTGAGCGTCAGGAGGAGGACGAAGAACAGGGTGGCCTCCAGCTCTATAAGCCCATTGATCCTGTGCTGCAGGAAGAGGTAAAACAATAAGAAGAGCAAGAAATTCACCGCAGACATAACCAGGAACTCCTGGATAGTGGATCGCCAGCTAGCCCCTCTCCCGGCCAGCCAGAGGCTGAGCGCAGTGTTGACCACAATGACGAAGGCCACAGCGGTGGCGATCTGAAAGCTCTCGGCCTGCAATCCCGGCAGTAACTGGGCGAATATGATGCACTCCAGCGATATCAGCACGACCTTCTCCACCAGGGCGGAATTGATGTATCTGCTGGTCAGATATCTGGTGGCATTCAGCCTGATGCTGACACTGAAGGAGGAGGGGATGGCATTTTCCGCTAGGGAGAGGCAGATAATTGAGGGCGACTGCCCTTTCAGCAAGCAACGGGTGGCGATGATCAAGGCTGCCGCCAGGGCGAAGACGGCGATAATTGCCAGGGGATTGTCCCGTATATAGTCGGTGGCATCCATTTTGGCGATGTGAATCCAGTACTCCTGGGGCAGCTTGATGAATATCCAGATGAGGGCAGCGGCGGCGACAAGCTTCATCTTGTCGATGCGAGCGGGATTATTCCGGAGGCTGAGGGCCTCATAGAATATGAAGAAGTACTCGAAGGTGTTGGGGAAGATGAGCAGCAGGTATCGCAACCCTGTCAGCTCGAAGATGGCCACCCCAATCAGCCGGAAGAAGAAGAGAAAACGGCCCAGACTTATGGCAAAGAGGTTGGTCCAGTTGCGCAGGGTCGAGATATAGGCGATGGTGAGGTAATAGATATCAAGAGCCTTATCGTATCCCTGGTAGCCATCCAGGGGCAGAGCGGTAAACCACTGGAATAGCGTCTGGTCGAGCGTATCCAGGACCAGCGCGCAGATGATTGCCGGCAGTGGATAGCGGGGTATGGCAATAGGAAGCAGAAAGCGGGCCAGAACCACGGCCCAGAGAATCATTTGGTCGGTTGCTTCTATCATTGCCGTCTCTTCTTGCCTTTGGTGG
>JAXDAR010000107.1:0-3219 GCA_034679645.1 Methanothrix sp.
GTTCCAAAAATGCCTCCCTGGGAGGGGATCTACCATCCGCAATTCGATCACGTACCATCTCTGCAGGAGTATCTGGACATGAAGCATATTCCAGGAAGGCTCACTGTGGGCCTTTGGTTTAATATCAGCATGTGGCAAGCTGAGGATCTGGAAGCCATCGATTTGATTATCCTGGAGATTGAAGCAAAAGGCGCAAATGTCATTCCGGTGTTCCTGCATACCCGCAAGGATGAGCAGCTTGGAAGCGGCGGTTGGGAAAAGGCCGCAAAAGACTATTTTATGAACGATGGCCATCCCATAATTGATGTATTGATCAGCACACTGATGTTCTCTCTCACGATCGGACCGGTCGCAAGAAACTGGCCAGGAGGGAGCGATAGCGACTCCTCTATGAGGGACTCTGGAACCAGGGAAAGGCTGGATGGAGCCAGTTCAACAGAGAAGGCAGCAGCTGAAGGGGCATCGGCTCTTCAGGAGATGGGAGTTCCGGTTATAAAGGCCCTGCTAAATTATTACAGCACAAAAGAGGAGTGGTCTGCCTCATTCCAGGGGCTTGGGCCGATGGACGTTACTATTAATGTGGCCCAGCCAGAGTTCGACGGAATGCTGATAAGTGTGCCTGTCGGATTCCGGGATCCGTCCGGCAGAGATCCACTGACCGGAGCCAGACTTTCCCGATTCAAGCCCATGGAAGAGAGAATACAAAAGATCGTGCGTCTGGCTCTCAACTGGGCGCGCCTGCGACATACAGCCCCAGAGGACAGGAAGGCGGCAATCATCTTTCACAACTATCCTCCAAGGGACGATCAGATTGGAACCGCCATCGGCCTTGATTCTCCGGAGTCGGTTTATAGAATCCTGCACGGGATGGCCAAGGAAGGATACAGGCTCGACTGGCTGCCTGACAGCGGCCAGGATCTGATGAATAGGATCCTGAAGGGTGCTACTAATCAAAAGAAGTTTTACAGCATGCAGTGCCTCCTTGAGAGGGCGGACGCTCTAGTCTCCGGCGAGCAGTACCGGGCATGGTTCGAAGAGCTGCCTGCTTTGGTCCAGGAGCAGATGACGAACGCCTGGGGAATGCCGCCAGGAGATCTGTTCGTCCACAACGACTTCATGATCATTCCCGGCATCGTCAATGGCAATGTCTTCATAAGCATGCAGCCTCCCAGAGGCTTGCTGGAAAATCCCGAAGCGATCTATCACAGCCCGGATCTGCCATTTCCTCATCACTACTATGCCTACTATCGCTGGATCAGGGACATCTTCGGCGCTCACGTGGTCATGCATATTGGAAAGCACGGGTCGCTGGAATGGCTGCCGGGAAAGTCAGTGGGCCTATCGGAGAGCTGCTATCCGGATATCGCCATATCCGATCTTCCCAACATCTATCCTTATATCATCAACAACCCTGCAGAAGGCACCCAGGCCAAGAGACGCAGCTATTGCTGTCTGGTCGATCATCTGGTTCCTGTAATGCGCAATGCCGATACATACGAGGAGATGGCAGAGCTGGAGGTTCTCATAAAAGAATACCGGCAGGCATCTATTGAGGATCGAAAAAAGCTGCCTGACTTAAAGGAGCGAATCTGGCAGAAGACAGTAGAGGCCAACCTCGATAGTGACTTGGGCCTCATGGAGTACCCAGAAGGCCGTCAATTCGATGAGTTTGTAGAGAAGCTCTGCGACTACATTTATGAGCTGTCCGATTCTCAGGTGCGAAACGGTTTGCATATCCTGGGATTGCCGCCATCGGGGATCAAGCAAGATGAATTTTTGGTATCCCTTACCAGGCTCAAGAACGGGAGCGTTCCATCCTTGAGAGAGGCCGTCTCAAACCTGATGGGATACGATTACGACCAGCTCCTGGACGGCAGGGCAACGACTGTCGATGGCAAAAAGACGGGTGGGGAAATTCTTCAGGAGATCCATCATCATTCTCTTCGGCTGATCGAGGAGCTTCACAAGAGCAATTTTTCAACTGGCGATCTCCAGGGGGTGCAGCTCGAAATCTTGGGAAGAAAGAGTCGCGAGGTTGAATCAGTCCTTCGCTATATCTGCGAGTTCCTTGTTCCAAGATTGGAGGAGACCGTACAGGAGCTTGATAGCATCCTCGATGCGGCGAGTGGTGGCTATGTAATGCCAGGTCCTTCCGGCGCTCCCACAAGAGGCATGGCCGATATCTTGCCAACTGGGCGAAACTTCTACAGCCTGGATCCGAGAGCCATACCCACCAGGACGGCTTGGAAGGTTGGCGTATCGCAGGCTGAGTCGCTACTGGAGCGGTATATTCAGGATGAAGGTAGCTATCCGGAGAATATTGGCATAATTCTCTGGAGCACCAACACCATGCGAACCTGTGGCGATGAAATTGCCGAGATACTCTATTTAATGGGAGTCCGCCCCGTTTGGGAGGAGCGAAGCGGCCGAATCGATGGGCTGGAACTGATCTCGCTGCAGGAGCTGGGAAGGCCTCGCATCGATGTCACGGTGCGCATAAGCGGAATCTTCAGGGATGCTTTTCCGAATATCGTGGAGCTGATGGACGAGGCGGTACAGATGGTCGCGGGTCTCAAAGAATCCCCAGAGGAGAACTATCTGGCTTATCACGTGGAGCTCAGGATGAAGGAGAAGATGGATGCCGGCAATTGCGAAGAGACGGCCAGGAAGGAGGCGGGCTATCGCATCTTCGGAAGTCGGCCCGGAACCTATGGCGCGGGAGTGAGCGCTGCCATCGAGTCCAAGAACTGGAAGGACTGCCACGATCTGGCAGAGGTCTATATGGTCTGGGGAGGATATGCTTATGGTCGCAGGTCATTTGGGGTTACAGCTGCTGATGAGTTCAAGAGGCGCTTGGGCAGCCTGGACCTGACAGTAAAGAACGAGGACACAAGAGAGATCGATATGCTGGACGGTGACGATTTTTATTCGTTTCACGGAGGCATGATCTCCGCTGTAAAATCCATCAAAGGTGAGCTGCCTAGGTCTTATTGCGGCGACAGCTCCGATCCTGACAGGGTGAAGACCAGAAGCGCTGCTGAAGAGACGAAGCATATTTTTCGGACGCGCATTCTTAATCCCAAGTGGATCAAAAGTATGCAGGAGCACGGCTACAAAGGCGCAGCCGATTTTGCCAGGGCCGTAGATATATCCTTCGGCTGGGATGCCACTGCAGAGGTCCTGGAGGACTGGATGTACGAGGAGCTGGCGAACAAGTAC
>JAXDAR010000108.1:0-2513 GCA_034679645.1 Methanothrix sp.
GTGAAGAGTGAGCAAGAGTGAAGAGTGAGCAGAGAGAGCATAAAAAGATGGACGAAGGCCGACTGGATGTAGGGTAGGGAGGGATCTTTTAGTATAATCGACCTTTGCCGTACATCCTCCCGTCTCCAGACGTAGATAAGGCTTTTGGTTGCGGGATGTCTGATTGGTGATAAGAATGATAGAGGGAATAGGATGAAAAGAGAGATCAAAACCCCGCTCCTGGCTGCGGATGCAGTTATCCTCTTCCAGGAGGGCATTGTGCTCATAAGGAGAGCGAATCCGCCCTATCAGGGCTCTTATGCCCTGCCGGGGGGATTTGTGGAGATAGGAGAGACTGTCCAGCAGGCTGCGATGAGGGAGGCCGGGGAGGAGACGGGGCTTGATATCGATCTGCTGGGATTGGTGGGCGTGTACTCCGATCCTGCCCGCGATCCCAGGGGGCACGTGGTCTCAGTCGCCTTTCTCGCTCGGGGCAGGGGCCGGCTCCAATCCGGCTCGGACGCCCGGTCTGCGGCGGTATTCCCACCGGGGGAACTGCCCGATCTGGCTTTCGACCATGATCGAATCATCAGCGATGCCCTCCATCTGGCGGATGGCCTGGGAATTTGTGCATCAAATTAATGTAGAGCGAAAAAAATCTCCTTTTGCCCCTTCTGGGAGAGGTATTCCATGGAAGAGATAAGAGAGCTGATCGAGAAATATGCGCTGCAGAACGCGGTGAAGTACAATGCCGCCCCCAATGCCGGAGCGGTTATGGGCAAGCTCATGGGCGAGCGCCCCGAGCTACGCAGCCGGGCAAAAGAGGTCTCGCCCCTGGTAGCGGAGGTGC
Organism: Methanothrix sp.; assembly: GCA_034679645.1. GTDB lineage: Archaea > Halobacteriota > Methanosarcinia > Methanotrichales > Methanotrichaceae > Methanothrix. Next base: position 830 of record JAXDAR010000108.1, read on the forward strand.
TGGCCAGGGTGGCGAAGACCAGCCCCGAGGAGTGGAAGAGGAGGCTGGAAGAGATAGCGCCCGAGCTACTGGTGCAGCTCTCAGAGAAAAAAGAACCGGACAAGGGACTGCCCGATCTCGATGGAGCAGAAAGTGGAGTGGTGATGCGTTTTGCCCCCAATCCCAATGGACCGCCCACGCTGGGCAGCGCGCGGGGGATCATCGTCAACTCGGAGTATGTGAAAAAGTACGGCGGCCGCTTCATCATCCGCTTTGATGATACCGATCCCGTAAAGAAAAGGCCTATGCCCGAGGCCTATGGCTGGTATTTGGAGGATTGCCAATGGTTAGGAGCGAAGCCGGATCAGGTGATTGTTGCCAGCGAGAGGATTGAGCAGTACTATCCGATTGCCGAAGATCTGATCCGCCGGGGTGGGGCCTACGTCTGCCGCTGCCCCCAGGCGGCCTTCAAGGAGCATAAGGAGAAGGGGATTGAGTGCAGCGATCGAGGGCAGAGCATCGAGGAGAACCTGACCCTCTGGAATCAGATGCTCGACGGGACGCTGAAGGAAGGGGAGGCAGTCCTGCGGGTGAAGACTGATATGCACCATAAGGACCCGGCCATTCGGGACTGGCCGGCATTCAGGATCGTCACCACACCCCATCCGCTGGTTGGGGACAAATATCGGGTATGGCCGCTGCTCGACTTCGAGTCGGCGGTGGAAGACCATCTGCTGGGCACCACTCACATCATCCGGGGAAAGGACCTGGCGGACAGCGGAAGCAGGCAGAGGTATCTTTACTCATACCTGGGATGGGAGTATCCGCGGGTGATTCACTGGGGCAGGGTCAAGATCCATCAGTTCGGCTCCTTTTCCACGAGCAAGCTGAGGAAGGCGATTGAGGCGGGAGAGTATTCTGGCTGGGATGACCCGCGGGTACCGACGGTCCGGGCGATGCGCTGCAGGGGAATCAGGCCAGAAGCCCTGCGAAAGTTCATGATCGATCTGGGTGTGGGCGAGACGGACCTCAGCCTGAGCATGGACTCGATATATGCGGAAAATCGGAAGCTGGTCGACCCGGAGGCAAACAGGCGCTTCTTCGTCTGGGACCCCGTGCTCCTGGAGATAGAGGGCGATGTGCCTGCTATCGCCCGCGCGCCCTTGCATCCCACCGACGACCGGGGCTGGCGGGAGATTCCTGCCGGCAATAAGCTCTTCATCTGCAGGAGCGATCTGGAAGGCTCCAGGGTGGGGGATGTCATCCGGCTCAAGGACCTGTGCAATGTGGAGATCACGAGCCTGGAGCCGGCAAAGGCCAGGTTCCTGGGCAAGGATATGGGCAAGAGAACAAAAATCATCCATTGGGCGCCCGCAGACGGGGCTAAGGTCAGGGTGATGAAGCCCGATGGGATGGATGAAGGGCTGGGCGAGGCGGGAATCGCCGATGAGCTGGGAAAGGTCGTGCAGTTCGAAAGATACGGATTTGTGCGGATCAACAAGATCGGCGAGCCGATAGTGGCGTACTTTGCCCATAGGTAGTTATTAAAGCCACAGTCACTTAGCGTGTCATGCGGGTCCATGTGCCTGGCGCAAGAATACAACAATTTTTCCTCAACCCTATCTTATCTTTTGCATTCAAGATATAAGCTCTGAAATAATAGACGAAATCCCAATAATAATTATCCAATCTCCATCCACCACTA
>JAXDAR010000109.1:0-19739 GCA_034679645.1 Methanothrix sp.
AATACCATCTGCAGGAAAGGGAATCCTGCCGGTTTTAATTCCTGGCGGCAACTGCAATTTTATGGACCGGACAGCAGAGATCACCCCGAGAAGCCTGCAGATGATTCAGAAAAAATCGATCGAGGAGTGGATACCGGACTGCTGGAAGCGCTTAAGCTGGATGGCTATGGAGCAGGACAGAAGGAGAGAATAGCAAGCGAGCTAGAGAATGCCGGTTCTGAGTTTCGCGAGCCATTCCCGGAGATGGAAGAAAAAGGGGCAAAAAATTGGGCCGAATGGTTCAGTTCCCAGACGGCAACATTCCTGATCAAGGTTATGACTGTCCTGGTGATTCTGCTCATGGCAGTTGAGGCGGTGCTATATTTGATATAGACGGGAGCCACTCTGCTCAGATAGGATGAAAAAAAAGCAATTGGAGATGATGCTGGAGCAGGTGGAGGGATTCTCCAGGCCCTCATTTATCCGGGAGCAGTACTCCACACCGGCTTCGGTAGCAGCAGAGCTTCTCTTCCTGGCGGCAATGCGCAATGACCTGGGCAGGGTTTGCGACCTGGGCTGCGGGACTGGCGTTCTTGCCATCGGCGCTGCGCTGATGGGCGCCCAGGCGGTGGGTGTGGAGATCGACCGGGATGCTCTGGCCACGGCCAGGAAAAATGCGGAAAAGCTGGGAGTGGATGTGGATTTCATCCGGGCTGACGTCAAGAACCTGGAGTTGGAGGGAATAGATACAGTGGTCATGAATCCCCCCTTTGGCGCACAGAAGGCAAGTGAAGGTGATCGCGCTTTCCTCTCCTCCGCCCAGAAGATCTCCAGGAGCATCTATTCTTTGCACAACCGGGGAAGCTTTGATTTCATTAACAAATATATTTATCCAAACTTAGTGCAGGAGGTTTATAGCATCCCCTTTCCTTTGAAGAGATGCTTTGAGTTTCACAGCCAGGACATTAAGATCATCCAGGTTGAGCTGTACAGAATAACCTGCAGCCAATGCAAGGACCCGTAGCGACTGAAGATGGTGACGGATTTATATGCCGGTTTTTGGCCAGTATTCACGTCCTGGCTTGATCCGTCTCTTATGCCAGACTTTAGATACTAGTAATTTCTAGATGAGAGATATAGCGATGAGCAATAGCGATGAGTAATAGCGATAAGTATAGGGATATAAGAGACTGGAATAGGATTAGCATAGATACGGAAAGACGCTAAAGCAGCGATAAAACGATATCGAAGATTTAAGCCGCATATATCGAATTTACAGAGGAATAAATGATGGACGGTAGCTTTGTGCTTCCTGGAGATACGGTGGGGTCGTTGGAGGAGTTCGTTCCCGGAGACTATACCTATGCCAGGGATGGAATGATCTTTGCAACCACTGCCGGCCTGGTCAAGGTTGATCCCAAAACCAGGTCTGCCAGTGTCGTACCCAAGACCAATGCCCCTGTCAAGCTCAGTCAGGGTGATATAGTGGTGGGGGAAGTAATCGATCTTAAAGACAGCCTGGTGATAGTCTCCCTGGCCTTCAAGACGGGCAATGAAGACCGGCCGATCTCAGATGCGGAGGCCACCATTCACATATCCAATGTGAGGAACTCCTATGTCAAGGACCTGCGCTCTCTTTTCTCCATGCGCGACATCCTCAAGGCGAAGGTCGTCGATGAGAGGCAGATGAGGCTCTCGACCGGGGACGAGGACCTGGGAGTGATAAAGGCCTACTGCAACCGCTGTCTCACCGGCCTGATGCGAAAAGAGGGAAAGCTCGTCTGCCCCAACTGCGGCAATAACGAGACGCGAAAACTCAGTTCCGCCTATGGTCTGGGAGTGGTGTAGATGAATCTGAAGATAATATCCAAGACCGAGAATGAGGCCATCATCGAGTTCGTGGGTGAGGGGCATACCATTCTCAACCTGCTCAGAACGGAGCTGTTGAAGGATGAAAGGGTGCAAATGGCAACCTATGATACCAAGTTCCCGGTAATGGATAATCCCGTCTTCCGCCTCATCACCAATGGGGCCGACCCAATTGTCGTCCTGAAGGAGGCAACATCAAGAATCATAGATCAGTGCGAGGAGTTCTCCCAAAAGTATGCAGAAGCAGTGAAGTAAGAAAAGATAAAAAATAAAACGGGATGCTTGAATCCCAGAACTTTCTCATTTGCTTTTATTTGACTGCCGGAAGCAGTGAGCTGTCGCATGCATCCATCTCCCCGGACTCCAGCCCTTTTCTGAAGGATGCCACCCGCTGCTCTGACGTGCCATGAGTGAAGGAGTCAGGCACCACATATCCCTGGGACTGTTTTTGCAGTCGGTCGTCTCCCACTGCGCTGGCGGCGTTCAGGCCTTCCTCGACGTCCCCAGGCTCCAGTATGAGATCCTGCTGTGATGCGCGATTGGCCCATACACCAGCGTAGCAGTCCGCCTGAAGCTCCAGAGCCACCGATAGCTCATTGGCCTCCTTCTGGCTTACCCTCTTATTCATCGTATCCACATATTGCAGCGTTCCCGTAAGGGTCTGGACATGGTGGCCGATCTCATGGGATATGACATAAGCCTGAGCAAAGTCTCCTGTAGCTCCCAGTCTATCCTGGAGTTCGCTGAGGAATTCGAGATCGAGATAAACCTTCTGATCGCTGGGACAGTAGAACGGACCCACCTGAGAGCTGGCCTGGCCGCAGGCGGACTGCACGCTGCCGGTGAACAACACCAGCTTTGGCTCAATGTAGGTCCGACCCAGCTCATCGGCAAATATGTCGCTCCAGGTTGCTTCTGTATCGCCCAGGACCAGGGAGACGAACTCAGCGCTCTGATTCTGCTCTTCCGGCGACATCTGTGACTGCTGGCTGGCGCCTCCGGTTGAGTCTATCCCCTGGATGAACTGGCCCGGGTCTACCCCTAAAAACATCGATATTATAAGGAGCAATAAAATCCCCAGGCCTCCTATGCCCCCTGCAGCCGTGCTTGAAATACCAGAGGATCTGCGATCCTCAATATTATCGCTCTTTCTGCCTGTGCGCCATTTCATGGATCAATCACCTGCATAAATCTCCAGCAAATCATGATATTTCTGGCCTTCTCACTATAGCCATGAAATAGATGGATGATGATAAATGATGCTTTCGCTATGAGAAAAACCCAAGAATTTAAGCTTCTTTTCCCCGTGCGTGATAGCGAAGCCTGCAGTGCAGCCGTCCTGGCAGGAACATATATAGGCGGAGAAGAGAGATCAGATTATGAAAGAGGATTCCGAAGATAAGGGTATCCCGGTCAAGACGGCAATGATCTGTCCGGAATGCAAATCATGGATTGATGCTGCAGCCGGGATATGCCCTATTTGCGGCCTGCGGGTCAAGCAGCAATCCTCTCCTGCCGGAGGAGGAAGGAGCAGAATCACTGCCGCATTGCTTGCCCTATTTCTGGGTGTGGCGGGGGCGCATAAGTTCTATCTTGGAAGCATAAAGATGGGAATAATGTATATCTTGATAAGCCTGACAGCTATCGGATTTGCCATCACTCTAGCTCTCTCTATATATGATTCCATAGTACTTTTCACCATGTCAGATGCAGAATTTGCCAAAAAATATGATTGAAGTCAGATCGAAGTCAGGATATGAGAGAGGCAGAGCACCTGGAAATGCTCGGGGACGGATCGATCTGAAATTTGGAAGACCTATCCACCTGGGGGTGATTTTCCATTACCAGTAAGCTGAGGAGTCATCACTCTCTTTCATAACGTCCTCCGAGGTTTTAGGGGGGCGGAAATCTCCCTGTCTTCAGGCCCGGAGCGGTTGACTCATCAGATATAAATACATCGTTTTCTATTTCTCGCGCATAACTTTGAGGCATAAGCATGAAGAATGTTGTAGTGATCTTAGCAGCAGCGTTAATGCTGCTGGTTGCAGTCACAACTGCCAGCGAGCAAGAGACCGGCAAAGTCGCTGAGGCGGCACAGCAGGTGGAAGAAGCAGCACAGCATGCAGAGAACGCAACAGCAGATCTCAAATCTGCCGCTGCCAACGTGGAGAACCTGACCGCTAACACCTCGGTCGCAGAAAACATAACCGAAGCCGCAGAAAAGGTCGAACAGAAAGCTGAAGAAGTCAGCGCCGCTGCTGCCAAGGTAGATGAGGCTGCCCAGGAGGCAGGGGAAGCTGCTGAAAAGGTGCCCGGATTCGGAGCAGCGTTTGCCGCTTTTGGATTCCTGGCTGTGGCCTTCGTAGCTCTGAGAAGAGCATAGGCGAATTAAATTTCAATACTTTTTTTTATCGGCAATTCTTATAAACGCCTTTGACTGATCCCTGGACACAATGAAGATAAGGGTCATCCTCCGGATCCTGGGCCTGCTGGCTGTGCTGCTGGGCACAATCATGATCATACCAGGAATCGTCTCCGCCATCTACAAAGAGCCCCTGGGAGTGGTGGCCTTTGGCATCAGTTCTCTCCTGGCGATTATCGTCGGCCTGATCCTGAAACATTTTGGGAAGAAATCCGATATGGGGCGGAAGGATGCATTTGCTGCTGTCTCTTTTGGCTGGCTAATGGCTGGACTTATCGGTGCTCTCCCCTACTTGCTACTGGGATTGGGACCGGTGGATGCATTCTTTGAATCCATGTCCGGATTTACCACCACCGGAGCCACGATTCTCAGCCAGTACGATTCGCAGTACTACTGGATGCTGAGCCAGGAGGTGGTGCGCAGCAGTCTGGCCTATGTGCTCGTGGAGAGGATCACGCATCAGCTTATCCACTGGTCCCCCGTGGGGATGATCGAGCTTGATTTCGGCCTGAAACTGGACTTTATCGATCTGCTCACCATTAAGGGGACCTATTTCGGCCTCCTCTTCTGGAGATCATTCTCCCAATTCCTGGGCGGTCTGGGCATAATCCTGCTGTTCATCGCCATCCTTCCCAACCTGGGTGTGGCGGGGAGGGAGCTTTATTCAGTTGAGGGCCTGGGCCTGATGAAAGAGGCCCTGACTCCCAGGGTGAAGACCGCGGCCAAGACCTTTTGGGGGATTTATCTGGGACTGGCGGGGCTGGAGGCACTGCTGCTGGTGGCGGCAGGCCTCCCCCTCTACGACTCCCTTTGCACGTCGTTTTCAAGCATTTCCACGGCTGGTTTTTCTCCGAGGGCCTACGGCATTGCGGAATACGATAGCATTCTGGTGGAGGCCATCATCTGCATCTTCTTGTTGCTCGGCGGAACCAATTTCATCATATATCATCAGATCGTCCTGAAGAGAAATCTAAACTATCTGATCAGAGATGCGGAGTTCAGAGGCTATATTTTTATAATGTTTATTTCTATTATTATATTAATCCTCTTTGGGCAAATACCGGGTGGTTTCTCCAATGCCCTTCGATCATCTGTATTTCAGGTGGTCTCCACCATGACCACCACCGGCTTTGTGAATAACTTCGAATATGATTCCTGGTCTTTAGCAGCCAAGCTTGTCCTGTTGCTGCTAATGACCATTGGTGGCTGCACCGGGTCCACCGGGGGAGGAATGAAGGTGGGACGGGTGATAATACTGCTAAAATATGTGCACGCCGAGTTGATTCGAAGCCTTCACCCCAAAGCGGTTATCACCATAAGGATGGCGGATAAGGTGGTCAAGGAAAATACATTAAAGGCAGTGCTTTTATTTGTTCAACTTTATATAATAATTTTTATCCTTGCTGCTCTGGCCTTTTCCATCACTGAATCCTCAAATCCTCAATTCGGTGCTCTATCGGCCATTTCCGCCGCTGCATGCTGTATGGGAGTCGTCGGTCCGGGCTTTGGGGTGGTAGCTATGGATTTTAATGCTGTATCCGAAGCGGGAAAGGTTCTGGCGGTATTTTGCATGTACATCGGCCGGCTGGAGATCCTCCCCGTGGTACTTATGTTCCTGCCGGAGACCTGGTCGGAGTAGAGGCATAGGCGAGACAGATGGACGGACCTGATGGATTAGATAGGTGAATGGGCCGGATTAAGAGAAAAACCGGATGGACCAGACCGCGGTGATGATACAAATATATACTTTGATTATCTTTAAATGAGCAAGGAAGATATCCTCATGGCTAGAAGCTGGTTTATCCCTGTGTCCCTGGCAATCTTCGCATTTGTGCTGTGGATTACTACCTTTTTTTATCAGAGCAGCTATATTAATCGCACCATCATTACAATAATTGCAATATTGATAATCTATATCGTCTTTCGATCATTCCTGGAGGATCGAATCATTAAAAATCTCACCTCCTCCGATAAGAGATATTATTTCTCAAAAATGCTCTATTCCATCTATTTATTAATTAATTTTATTATTATTTGGATTATTTGGGTAGAAGATATAAGAACGCTTTTGCTGGGATTTGGCCTGGTAGCTGCTGCCTTTACCATCTCCATACAGGATGTGGCAAAGAACCTGATGGGTGGTCTGGTGATCATGTTCAACAACATCTTCAAAGTTGGGGACAGGATCGAGGTGGCGGGCAAGAAAGGGGATGTAATAGATATCAATTTGCTCCATACCACCATCATGGAAATGAGCGAGTGGGTCTCATCTGATCAGCATACCGGCAGGCTCTCCTCTCTGCCCAACTTTCTGGTCCTATCCAATGCGGTGAATAATTACACCAAGGACTTCAACTTTGTGTGGGACGAGATAATCCTCCCAATAAGCTATGACAGCGATTGGAAAGCTGCTGACAGCGAGATATGTGGCTCCTGCCAGGCAGAGAAGGATCTTAAGAACCAAGATAAGTAGAAGGATCTTGGAGGCGATCGAGGAGACAGAGGGAATAAGGATAGCTTCAGAAAGCATCGAGATTGCCAGGTTTCCTGAAATAGGTTTTCAGAGATAGTCTATCGATAATGAAATATTTATTAATTTACATTTGAGACGAACAACTCCAAGCTGCAAAACTATTATCATAAATTGATATCTCTTGGCTGCTATTAATCATTTTATTTCACATTTCAGAGATGATTTTTTCTTGAAGATGACCTTTTCGTGGGAAAAATTAAAGTAAAATGTAGTAAGAAGAGTATGTGATATGACTGAGAGATGGGATGCATGCTGGGACGCAGCACCAGAGCTATATGTGCTGCTCAAGGAGAGCAAATCATTAGAAAGCGCCCGCAATAAGGTGGCTCGATATATCGAAGCCAGAGAATGGACTTATGCATGTGATGTAAGTGAGATTGAAACCTGGGACTATGTCCTTTTCAAAGAAGCTATACGTACTTTAAAAAATATAATATCTCCAAAAAATGAACGCATATCAGGCGCCTCTTCCCTGGAAAAGCTGTGGAAGGCGGCAGCAGAGGGCGATGCCGATGTGGCTGACGACTTCATAGACGAGTTCGTCCACTTCTTTAAAGCTATAAAATTAAAAGCAGATGTATATCCCTCCCGGCTGATGGAAGGGATAGATATCCCGAATTTCGATGAATTCGAGGGCCGGACGGCAGGGGTTATGCGCTCCGACTATCTGGACCAGATGGGAAAGCGAATGGACAGATACCTGTCAAGGTATAAATCTGGACTTGATCCGGGAATCGTCGAGAAGCGAGAAGAGAATATGAGGAGGATTCTGGATATCCTCCATTCTTCTGAGGATGATTGGCATGATTGGCGCTGGCAGTTCCGGCATGTTTTTAAAGATATTCAGGGATTAGAATTAATTAAGAAAGTAATAAAATTAGACGAGGAGCACGAACGCTCCATAAGGCTGGCCCTGGAGAACCATGTGCCCTTTGGAGTCACTCCTCACTATCTCCATCTCATGGACAAAGAGCCCTGTGACATGGATTATGCCGTGCGCAGGCAGGTCTTCCCTCCCCTCAGCTATGTGGAGAATATGATCGCCCACAGAAAGGACAAAAAGTGGGCCTTTGACTTCATGAGGGAGAGGGACACTTCTCCCATAGATCTTGTTACCCGGCGCTATCCGCGGGTGGCCATTGTCAAGCCATATGAATCATGCCCGCAGATCTGCGTCTACTGCCAGCGCAACTGGGAGATCTCCTCTCCTCTCATGGCCTCCGCCCTCGCTCCCATGGAGAAGATCGAGGCGGCACTGGATTGGTTTTCGGAGCACGAAGAGATGATGGATGTCCTTCTAACCGGTGGAGACCCCCTGGTGATGGACGACTCCCTGATCGACAAGATCCTGTCCCGGCTGGCCCAGATTCCTCATCTGAAGAGCATAAGAGTTGCCAGCAGAACGCCGGCCACAGTTCCCCAGAGGCTGACCGAAGAGCTGTGCGAGATCCTGGGGCATTACCAGGAGCTGGGAAAAAGGAACCTCTGCCTGGTAACCCATTTCATGCATCCCTATGAGGTGACGCCAGAGACTCTGGCCGCAATAAAGAGGGTGAAGAAGACTGGAATTGAGGTCTACAATCAGCAGGTCTTCACCTTTGCCAACAGCCGGAAGTTTGAGACTTCATCTCTGAGGATCATCCTGAAGCAGATCGGAGTGGACCCCTATTATACTTTCAATATGAAGGGCAAGACAGAGATGGAGGACTATGCCGTTCCCATAGCTCGCATCCTGCAGGAGCGCAAAGAAGAGGCGAGGCTGCTTCCTGGCATATTCCGCACCGATGAGCCGGTATTCAATGTACCGGGCCTGGGCAAAGACCACCTCCGGGCCTGGCAGAACCATGAGCTTATTGCCATCACCTCTGAAGGCAGGCGGGTATATTCCTTTCTACCCTGGGAGAAGAACATAGCCAGGGTGTTGCCTTATGTCTACACCGATGTATCCATCCATCGATACATTCAGAGGCTGATCAGGAGAGGAGAGGATCCTGGGGATTACAGAAGCATATGGTATTATTATTAAAATTAATTGCCAGTCCCGCCATTGTATGCAGTCCCGCCATTGACCGATGGCCTTACGATGTCCGAAAAATTGATGGGACTGGCTATTCCTCCAGCCAGTCGACGATCGCCTCTATGCCCCTGAGGGTATCTTCACAATGTGCCTGGATGAACTCATCCGGCAGCTCTTGGTGGGGAGGGATGGTCTCTCCTGCTGCCAGGGACCCGGCGCCGGCGAAGTTGATATAGGATATCCGGGCGGTCAACTCCTCATGGGGCCTCTCGAAAACCCTGCCCGGGAGCATGGCGACTCCCTTTTCCTCCAGCAACTTCTCGCAGAGCATTCTGCTGTTCAGCACATTCTTCCTGGCCAGCTTGCGGGAGAAGGGAGAGAAATCGGGAAACATATAGAAAGCCCCCTCCGGCGGATGGACCCTCACTCCGGCATCGGCCAGCATTCGATAGCACTTCTGTCCCAGAGTGGAGAGAATTCGACGGGCATTCCAGAGATAACGTTCGATGGCCATCGAACCCCGGAAGGCCTGCACACCAGCATATTGAATGGGTGCGCTCACAGATGTGTACGTCTCGCTGGCCACGGCTGCCATCGCCTCCATCAACCAGTCCAGGCTTTGGGGGAAGGTGAATGTCCCCAGCCTCCAGCCGCCTGCCCCGCACCATTTGGAGAGGCCGGAGCTGATTATGGTCCCCTCGGGATAATAGCGGGCAACAGAGACGTGGCCGCCCTTGTGATGAAGCTGGCCGTAGATCTCGTCGGATAGGAGGATGATCTCATACTCCCGCGCAACCCTGGCGATCTCTTTGAGTTCGTCTGCGGTATAGGTTAGGCCATCGGGATTTCCCGGATAGTTGAGCACCAGTATCCTTGGGCGGTATAGATCCTGCTCCCCTTCCAGAAGCTGGAGGAGGCGATCGGCATTTATGTGCCATTTATCCTCAAAACAGGTATGTAGCAGGCTTACCCTCTTCCCCAGCATCTGAGCCTGAGGGACATAGGAGACCCAACAGGGGGTGGGCACGATGATCTCGCCGTAGAATACCAGTTGCAGCAAGAACATGAGCTCCTTTGAGCCCGGGCCCACCAGGACGTAATCAGAGCTCGTTTCCACCAGATCCTTTTGTCTGTGAAATCCGGCCACCGCCTCTTTAAGGGCAGGGAGGCCTTTGACTGGCAGATAGTCTTTTTCATGCGCATGCAGCCTCAGAGCCTCAACCACCGGTGCCGGCACAGGGAATGGGGACTGACCCAATCCGAAGTTGTAGACCTTTTTCCCCTGTCCCTGCAATAGCTTTACGCTCTCATTGATGGCCAGGGTAGGTGATTCGCCCAGACCGCGGACATTGATATTAAGGCTGACATGCTTTTGCAGGTCCATCTTATAGCTCCTCAGCTTTTTATATTTCAGATTGGCTGATCATTAATAGGCAGTTCATCGTTTATATAGATGGTCAATAAATTGGAGATTAAAATGAAAGCATATCCAGACCGACTCAGCTTTCGTCAATAGTTAAATATGATAATTTGATATACAATGACGATGTATTCTGATCAAAGAGAATTTGGGAGGCAGTTGATATGAGATACAACAGGAACTTTTTCCTGATGCTTGGCCTTCTTTTATTGCTTTTTTATTTGCTTACTGCAGTGGCCTTCTCCAGGAATTCTGCCGCCTCAGACGACGGCAGTGCAGAAATTGAAAAGACAACCGCAGATAGCAAAGGGAACGAAAATCCAGGCGTTATGCCGCCAAACTCCAGGCTCGGAGGGAAGACCTATGGAGAATGGAATGAGGAGTGGTGGAAATGGGCCTTGTCTATGCCCGTAGATAATCATCCCCTTTATGATACGGCGGATAGCAGTGAAGGGCAGACCGGAAAGGTGCTGTTCCTGGGGTCAAGCTTCGAGAGTGAGTTGGCACCTTCAGGAGAGACTATCACCAAGGTCGATCGGGAAATATCGATCTCCCCCGGTACAAAGATATTCATACCATTATTCAATGCGGAAGTCTCCACCATAGAGGGCTATGAGGGCAGCGAAAAAGAGATGCAGGATCAGGCAAAAGATCTCCTCGATTATGTGGGCTCAATGACGGTCCTGATCGATGGAGTGCCGGTGGAAAATCCTGAGCAGTATGAATCGCCTTCTCCGCTCTTTACAATCGATCCTCTTCCAGAGAACAATGTCCTCCAGGACATCGGTATTGATGCTCCGGCGGGATCCACGGGAGAAGCAGCAGCAAACGGATATTATCTGATGCTACCTCCGCTTTCCGTGGGAGAGCACACAATTGAATACATTACACCAATCACAGTTCCAGGAGGAAATGAAGACGGATCTGATTGGAATTGGATCCAGGATGTGAGCTACACCATAAATGTTGAACCGGATAAAGGAAATAAGGATAAGGAAAACGGAAATGAGGAGGTTTAAATTTCGGAGGGACTTGCCGTTTGTTTAGACAACTCGTGCGAACTGATTGATGGTGATTGTGGCCATGTGCAGCCATACAAAGGCAGGTGGGCCGGGCAGAGAAATAATGAGGTCATTCTAAAGAACAAGATCCGCAGATTCGCCAACACAGTCTTTATCTTTATGTACTGTCCAGCAAATTTTGCGTATATGGATAGAAGGAATGATCCAGAAGAGCTCAAGGCAAATCCCAATAAAAGTCATTGAGAAATATAACCTTCAAGAGGATTGATGTACCCTATAGAGATCTTCTAAGCGAAGAGCATGGGGGATTCATCGCCATTGTACCTGAGCTTGCTGGCTGCTCGGCTTTTGGCAAGACAGAAGAGAAGGCTTTGCAGGAAGTCAAAATCGCCATGAAGCTATGGCTGGAGACTGCGAAAGAGATAGGCAGATCGATTCGTTTCGAACTAGCCATATGACAGCCTGGATTTCTTAAATGTGGTTCAAAACGATTGCCTGAGCCCGCCGGGAGAATTTTCGCCTTATGATGGTTCTATCCTGCCGCCGCACACCCCTGGCCGCATTCTTCCAGAATCCGTGCCAGTTCCTCCATCTTTATCGGCTTGCTGATGTACTCATTCATCCCCGCCTCCAGGCACTCGTCCCGATCTCCATCCATGGCATGAGCGGTCATGGCAATGATGGGTGTGGTCAGTCCTGAATCACGAATGCGTCTGGTCGCCTCCAGGCCGTCCATCTCCGGCATTTGCACATCCATTAGAACCACATCATAAGGCCTCTCCTGCAAAGCCTTCAAGACCTCCAAGCCATTCTCCGCCACATCCGCTCTGTACCCCAGCCGCTTGAGCATGCTCAGTGCAACCTTCCGGTTGACTGGATTATCCTCTGCCATCAGAATGCGAAGAGCCCGGACTTCATTCTCTGTATCCTCACGGCAATCGCTGCCCTCAGATGTCTTTTCTTTCTCTGAATGCGATATGAGGTCCTCGAGAAGATGGCGGAGCTTTGGCGCTCTCACCGGCTTGCTCAGCCGGCCATCAGCCACAACTTTGCAGTTGTGGCCCTTTCCCACCGGAGCGAGGAGAACCAGACTGATGTTGCCGTATCTGCCCTTCTTCACATCATGAGCCAGATCACAGCATTCCTTTTCGTTCATCATAGCATCCAGGAGCACAAAATCGTATTTCTCCTTCTCCGTCTCCAGTGAGCTCCTGCCCTCCTGCAGGCTCCGGGCCCCTGTGAAGACCATCCCCAGGGAACGGGTGAGACGAAGCATCATCTCCATTGCGGATCCATTATCGTCGATAATGAGGGCTCTTTTGTTTGCCAATATTGACGATTTGCGATTGTGTGGCAGAGAAGCGGCATTGGGATCTGCTGCGATTATTGCCGCCGCATCTGTTGCATCTGCAGCCAAGTCTGCAATAAAATTAAAGTGGAATACGCTTCCTCTTCCCACCTCACTCTCCGCCCAGATTCGCCCACCCATTCGCTCCACAATACCCCGGCTGATGGCCAGCCCAAGACCAGTCCCTCCATAATTCCTGGTGTTGGAGGAATCAACCTGCGTGAAAGATCGGAAGAGCTTGCTCTGGTTCTCCGGGGATATGCCGATGCCGGTATCCTTTACTGCGAATTGAAGCTCAACTCTGTTTTTATCCTCCCCAAAATCTCTGCAGCGGACCGATAGCACCACCTCTCCCTTATCAGTGAACTTCACTGCATTTCCCAGGAGATTGACTAGCACCTGTTTCAGGCGGTTGGAATCACCCACAATCCTCTCCGGAATGCCATCATCCAGCAGATAGGCCAGCTCAAGCCCCTTCTCCGCAGCCTTAAACGCCACCAGATCCAGTGAATCCTCTATGCAACTCTGAAGGTCAAAGGGCGCATTATCCACCTCCAGCTTATCCCCATCGATCCTGGAATAGTCCAGGATGTCATCGATGATGGCGAGCAGGGTACTGCCGCTCTTCTGAATAGTCTCAAGGAAGTCCCGCTGCTCCTGCTTCATATCCATTCCCTGCAACAGGCTGGCCATTCCTATTACTGCATTCATGGGCGTTCTTATCTCATGGCTCATATTGGCCAGAAACTTCGATTTTGCCCTCGCTGCCGCTTCTGCTTTATCCTTAGCCACCAGAAGATCCTCATTGGTAGCCTCAAGCTCTGCCGTGCGAAGCTTGACCCTCTGCTCCAGATCTCCGTTGAGCCGTTTTACCTCCTCCTCCGCCCTTTTCCTCTCTGCTATCTCCTGCTGGGCCTCCTGATATAGCTGGTCATTTTCATTCAACACCAGTATCTGCCGGAGGAAGACCAGGCCAATTATGATCCCGACGCCGATGGAGAGATTAGTGAAGGAAATGGCAAAATCATGGTTACGGCTCCAGACTAGCATGATGAAGGCCCCAGCTGCGCAGAGGTAGGGGAGATAGAGCGGCCATCCAGTCCGATCATACCGTACCTCAATATCCTCAATGGAATTGAAAGCGCCCTTCCTCACCGCCTCTCCCTGGGCGACTCCCGCAAGGCCCATCAAAAGATACCCGGCAATCCAGGCGCTGTCCAGAATTCCACCCGGCTGATAGGTATCATTGAGAGTCTGGCTCAGATAAATGGTATCTGCGGCGATCCACACTCCCGCACCTAAAGCAAGGAACTTGAGGGACTCACTTCCCGGAAAGCTCAGCTTGCGGAAGAGCATCTCAGCCACCAGGAAGACGAGGATCAGGTCCATAACCGGATAGGCGACAACCAGCGCCAGGGTCACGGGATCCAACTGCAGGTTTTGATAAATGGTAGGCTCCAGGATGAGCGACCAGAAAAAGAGGCTAGAGGTTACAATCACAATGGCGATGTCCAGCCCTATCTTGGTCCTCTCTCGCAATGTAATCTCAACAGAAGGCAGCAGGAGTATGCCAGCTATAAAAAAGACATAAGTCATGATCCAGGGGATATCTGCAATCGAAGGAAAGGGAGATATTTTCAGTATTGCCTCCAGCCAGACCCACAATCCATCTCCTATGGTGAAGTTGAGCTGGCCGAAGGCCATCATCAGCCAGGCCAGAAAGATCTTTCGGTTGACTTTAGCGGACTGCCAGGCACCGTAAAGCAGGCAAAGACTCATGACGCCATCGATTATAAATGCGGCCCAATCGGCGAAAGAGACGGTTGCATCGAGGTCGTTTCTCAGGCTATACATAATAATCATATAAATAGCATAAATGGCAACTGCTGCAATTACGAAGTTCCTGATCCTTATATCTCCCTTCTGGGCAAAAGCTGACCGATCGTGCTGGAAATAAGGCATGACAGCCACCTTCAGTCGTCCCATCTTCATAACCTCTTGCTGGATACCTTCGAGGGATGCTATTATCCTATTATGCAGTTGATCCCACTGAGCCTCTATATGAATTCCTGGTGACAATTCGTTTGTAGCTACAACTATATATCTTTTTGTAGGTTCAAACCTCTTGACAATTCATTTGCTGTCGATACTGTAAGGGTCGATTCATCTCTGTTTTGCATGTCAGATAAGAACATCATATATTATTTTTTTAATAGTGATCTCAGCGGTATCGATCCCGACAAAAGACTTATTTGCCCGCGAATCGATTCCATCCTCGGAGAGACGAGTTTGAGAGAGGAATTTGAGAAGATGACCTTTGAACAAAAGGTCTATTATCTGATGGAAAAGGAAAACCGCGATGGTCTGCCGGATGACCTGATAGAAGAAGGCGTATCTGTGCTCGTCAGTGCAGGGGAGATAGAATATGCCGCCGCCATGGCCAGGGACAGGGGAAAGATCGATGAGGCCATCAGGATCCTGATAGACGCAGGCGATTACCTCTGGGCCGCTCTCATAGCCAAAAATGCAGGGAGAACTGGCCAATCTCAGATGCTCTATCAGGAGGGGATAGAGTATTACATCGAGATGGAGATGTTCGGCAGGGCGGTGTCTGCCGCAACCGCCCTCGGCCTGCCAGCCGATCAGATTGACGACCTCTTCCGGCGGGGGATCGAATCGGAGAGCAGAGGCATGGACCTGGAACGCAGCCGGGGTATGATAGAATCCGCCCTGGAATCCCTGGATATCTCCCTGATCGGCAGGGAGGATGAGATGTCCTTGCAGATCATGAAGTCTTTGAAGGAAGAGCGAGAGAAGAGGCAGATAGAGGAGTCCGGGACATCAAGTGGCCCGGACGGAGATATTCCGGATGCGAACGATGATCCGGTAAGTGATGATAATGAAGCAGATGATCCAGATGAGCTTGAAAATCATCAATGAGATCAAGATCTTCACTCATCTTTAAGCCTTATATCCAGCGACATCAGGTCCTCTGCTACATCCGTCCTCTGAAATACAGACCGGGCCTCATTCAATAGCTGAGAGGTATCCTCAGAGTAACGGGAGCTTATGTGGGTCAGGACCAGATGCCCGACCCCGGCTCGCCTGGCCAGCTCTGCCGCCTCTCTTGCCGTGCTGTGCTTCGTCTCCATGGCCCAATCGACCATATCGCTGGCAAGAGCGGAGTCGTGGATGAGCAAATCGGCTGCGCGGCTGGCCGCCTCCACCGATCGGGAGGGCCTGGTATCACCGGTATATACCACCTTTCTTCCCGGCCTCGCCGGACCCATGACCTGCCTGGGCTGAACCGCCCTTCCCTCCACCACCACCTCCTGGCCGTGCTGCAGCCTTCCGAATAAAGGCCCTGGAGGCACGCCCAGGGAAATGGCAGCATCGCGATCGAATCTGCCCAGCCTTTGATCCTCCTCCAGAACATAGCCCAGGCTGGGAACACTGTGATGGGTCTCTATGGATCGAACCTGATATCCCTTCATCTTGATAACGTCCCCAGGTTCCAGTTCCAGGGCGACGACCTCGAAGTTGCGGGAAAAATAGCATACCGACTTGAAGCATTCCACCAGCCGGGCGGTGTGTAATGGCCCGACGATGGTTATGGGCTCAACTCTGCCCTGAAAGGCCATGGTCTCCAGGAGGCCGGGGATGCCCAGGATATGATCGGCATGAAGATGGGTCAAAAAGATGTAATTCAGGCGCATCATGCCGGTTCTGGCACGCATCATCTGCCTTTGCGTTCCTTCTCCGCAGTCAAAGAGAATCATATCCCCTTCGCGGTTGATCAGTATGGCAGAAGGATTCCTCTCCGGAGTGGGGAGTGATCCGGCAGTTCCGAGGAAGGTCACATTGAGCATCGTAGGCCTCTATAGCGTTTCTCCCGGAAAGATTACCTCACCCCATATCATCTTTTGCATCCAAAACCTTTATCAGATAAAAGAGAAGGCAATCAAGATGGTGTAGGTATGGATGTAATTACTATCGTAGAGTGGCTTCAGGCTCTGTTGATACTGGTTTTATTCCTAGGGATACTTGCGGTAAGCTTCAAAATCTGGCGCTGGAACTATGTGATCCCTCCCAGGTAGGGAAGGAACACTTGTGAAGATATCCAGCCTTTATTTTTGCGTTTAACATTTTTTATCGGGTGAATCAGCTCACGAAGTATATTCCCATTAGCACGACCATGAAAGCGGCCCCCTTTTGAGCCAGCGATTCTCTGTCCGTCCTCTCATGCAGCTCTTCGGCCAGCCTCGGGGCCAGGGCTCCGAGGGCCATGATCAGCATCACCGTCAGGACGGGCTGAAGAGCTCCCACGCTGGATACCAGTGTTACCGATCCAATGGCATAAGCGAAGAG
The DNA here is from genome assembly GCA_034679645.1 of Methanothrix sp. Taxonomy (GTDB): domain Archaea; phylum Halobacteriota; class Methanosarcinia; order Methanotrichales; family Methanotrichaceae; genus Methanothrix. The sequence goes on from JAXDAR010000109.1 coordinate 16,979, forward strand.
GGAGCATATCAGACCCAGGAACTGGAAAGCTTCTTCTGATATCAATGCACCCACCGCAAAGCTTCCCCGGCCAAAGAAGCTCATCACCTCATCGCGAATGGACTGTTTGCCCATCAGAGGCATTATCACTATGAAAGTGCCAAGCGATGACCAGATGTAAAGGTCCCACTCATCTATGGAGTTTAGGAGATACTTGAGGGAGAGATAATAGATGGCTGTAAGGATCCAGTATGACATAAATGGCTTGATCGTAGGGGATGAGGATGTGATGCCTCTCAGAATCTTTGCACATCTGCCATTGGAGTTGCAGAGGCCGCCATCTTTCTTGTAGGATAGAAGGAGGGTGCCAAGGATAAGCAAAAGTCCGCCAGCACAGCATTTTGGGCTCAGCATCTCTCCGAAAAGAAAGATGGAGCCTATGAAGACGAATACTGGATACAGATACTCCATCGCTGAGACCTTTGAGGCCTCTTCAGTCTGCAAGGCTTTCATGTAAAAGAAAGCGGGAAATACCTGCATGCAACCGAATAAGAGGGCAATGATGGATTCCGGGTATTTAAATTCTATTCCTGCAAACAGCACCACCGGTATTATGAATAACTGCTGGACTAATGCCTGGCAGACTATGTAGGCCTTTGAGTCGTTTGTGCAGTTGCATAGCAGGAGCTTGTCCAGTACACCGGCTCCTGAAAAAAAGACAGTCCCCAGGAATGCAAATATCAGCCAATCCATTTAGACCCTCCCATACAGATTATGCATGCCGAGAAGCTCTGGATGTCTTTTCGGCACCAGTCAAACTGTTTATTTTAAACAATTAAGTAATATTTATGATACTAGTTATACTTATCTGAAGTACTAACCTTATAGTTTATTGGATTAAAATTATGCTTGTATAATTTATAAAACAATTTTGGCGAATCGCATCAAATTATGCTGTTCTATTATGATGATAAGGGGGAATAAGAGTATCTCCGTACGGCATTATATTATGTTATTTATTTAAAAAATAAAAAATCAATATACATAAAGCGTATGATTTCTTGATAAAGATAAATAAATCATTTTTATCAAAATTTTGGAAATTTATTTTTTCCTACTTTTTAAAAAAAATTGTGACTTTTTTGTCATTTATATCGATTAATCAATGTACAGGAATATACGTGAAGCTGTACAAAATAATTTGATGTTCTGAAAAATATAAGAATAGAATGAATATGTTAATTCTTACAAAGATTATTTATAACTTTGCAAAAATTTTAAAATTTAACAGGAGGAGATTGAGAAAGGGCTCGTTTGCCACATACGTTTATCCCCATAATAATATCATCCATTTGTTCATCAGCTCGTTCGCGATAACTCACATTCGCTGTGCGCACTCCTCAAGCTTATCTCCTTCAGACCACTATTTGAAGAAGAGGTGTTTATGATGGGCCGGAGCATTGAGAGCTTGCGCATGGGGGTGAACGATCTCTCTATTCGCTGGGCCAGGGCCGGCCGGGCATTGAAAAAGGAGGATCAGGCCTATGCAAGAGAGCTTGCGGACATGGCGAAAAAGCATTCAAGCGAGGCATTCTACTCTCTGGACGACCCCCTGGAGGCAGCAGTATTTTCGGTGCTGATAGAGCTGCTGAAAGAGAGGGAAATTCGCAAGGGAAATCGAGAAGAAATTCCATCTGGAACTGGAAAGAGAATTCAGGATGGAATTCGAGATTGATAGCCGGAAATCTATAAGCAGTATCCCGGAGAATATGATCTTATGAGAATAGAGGACCGCTCCCACGATTCCAAAAAGGATTCCAAAGAGAGACTGACTCCACTGCAGTATCACGTCACCCAACAATGTGGAACCGAACCCCCCTTCCAGAACGAATTCTGGAACAACAAAAGGTCTGGCATCTATGTAGATGTGGTCTCAGGAGAGCCGCTATTCAGCTCAAAGGACAAATTCGATTCCGGGACCGGATGGCCTAGCTTCACGAAGCCCTTGAAAGAGGACAGCATAAAAGAGAACGTGGACACCAGCTATAATATGAGGCGGGTTGAGGTTCGCAGCAAAGAGGCCGATTCCCATCTGGGCCACGTATTCGATGACGGTCCGGGGCCGACCGGGTTGCGCTACTGCATCAACTCAGCCTCTCTGCGCTTTATACCGGAAGAGGATCTGGAGAAGGAAGGCTACGGCGAATATCTGCATCTCTTCCGGGATGATAAGCCCCAATCCGGGCAGAGGGACGCTTCCGGAAAGGATGATCCTGACTATGAGATTGCCACCTTCGCTGCCGGTTGCTTCTGGGGAGTGGAGGCGCTCTTTCAGCAGGTCCGGGGGGTCCTGGAGACAACAGTGGGATACACAGGAGGAACAGTCCCCCACCCGTCCTACGCTCAGGTTTGCAGCGGGGCTACCGGCCATGCGGAGGCAGTACAGATAAAGTACGATCCCAGGATTGCAACCTACAAGCAGTTGCTTGACTTATTCTGGAGGATGCATAATCCCACCACACCCAACCGCCAGGGACCTGATATAGGCACCCAATACCGATCTGCCATATTCTACCACAATGAAGAGCAAAGAAAGGCGGCAGAGGAATCGCGAGATGTATTTGACCGCTCCGGAGCCTATTCAGGAAAATCAGTCACTCAGATTGTTCCTGCATCGGATTTTTATGAGGCGGAGGAGTATCACCAGGATTATTTCGCAAAGCAGGGATCGGGATCATGCCATGTTTTAAGAAAGAACTAGGATGCACAGGAATTACTTAAT
>JAXDAR010000110.1:0-3032 GCA_034679645.1 Methanothrix sp.
TAAAAAGAATAAAATAATTCATATATTATCTCCGATTAAGCGACCTCAAGTCAATGGCAAAATCGAAAAATGGAATGATACGTACGAAAAGAATCGATTTAGGTTTGATAGTTTTGACAAATTCATGGATTGGTATAACACGGTCAGGTTTCATGAATCTCTCGATACGAAATGGTATCTCCAGACACCTGATATCGCATTTTGGGCGAGGTTGCCGGAAGGGTGCAAATTAGGAATGTTCTTAAATCGCATGGAGACAGAATTAAATGATAGAAAAAGAAAGTAAATGTCGGAAGGGAATATATAAAGTCCAAACATTTAGGACTACACAATGGCTTGCCATAATATCCTTGTAGTCCAATGATCGGTGTTTCCGGCCGAAGTTGAAGTTAGCGAAGTATAGGCTCATATGACCATATTTATATAATATTTCCTAAATCAGTCGGGTTATCCGCGGTCTTCCCCGTTTTGCCAGTTCTTTCAAAGCTTTGCAACCTGCCATATTGCTTCAGTAAGGCGATCTTATAGAACTTCAAGCCATCAGTTACAAACAGAGGTAGAGCTTTGAGACATCGAGCCGTTCTTTTAACGAGTCTATCTGCTGATTTCTGCGATCGCTCGCCAACAACGTGAGATAACACAAGTCTGGACTCCGCTGCCATACTTATCCAGATCCATGTTCCTTCGTCGTCATTCGTCGTCTTTGGGTACTCTTTTTTCCCCAACGATGGTCCAGAGTTCATCCATCTCTACCTTAGAGGTCTCTACATCCTTCAAAACGACCTCGTTGACCTTCTCGCAATGATCTGAAGCCTTTGAGATCCAACTAATAACTGTCGACGGCTTTGACTTGAGAACATCAGCTATCCCGCGGATGCTCATCCCCTTATTAACCATATCCAGTGCCAGTCGAACTTTATCCTCACTCGTTCGAAGATCGTAGAACGCCGTGTTCGTTCTATCGCAAAACCTTGTGCCACAAGTATGGCATATGTATTTCCTGACTTTGCCGGTGCTTATTCACGTAAGTGCCGTAACAGGTAACGTTTCCTTTTCCCAGAAACTCCGAAAAATGAGTGCATTGCTCATTTGGACATGCCATATCCAAAAATCGTGGCTTTGAGCCCTTCGTCCCAATTGCTGCACCCCTTGAAGCATATGTATTATATAATAGCAACCGATAGCAGACTCACGACCTTCAGTAGCGATATCTGTTAAATAACTCCAAAAAATGGCTTCTGGAATTCTCCATATATCCCTATACGCGTATGAAGAGACACTCTAATAGACTGCCGACGGCTTTCCGCGATTTTGTTGCTGAGGAAAGAACTTGGGGCAGATCCCCCTTGCCACTATCAATCCTGGACCCGGCCTGGCCAGTTCTTCCTGGAGCAAGAGACTTAATCGCTCAAATGATGCGGGGAGGTCGATAAAACGCACGGGCAGAAGACCCTCCAAAAGCGCCGTGAGATCCGGCACCTCCTGGCCGCCGGTCATGGCAGCGATGTCGTTCTTCAAAACCACTACCAAAAGATCTCGCTTCTGCCAGAGGGCATTGATCAGACCCTGCAGGCCGGAATGGGCCAGAGCATAGTCCCCAACCAGGGCCACCCCCTTGGTCTTAAAGCCCGAGGCCACTGCAATGGAGGAGCCCAGGCCGTATACCACATCCACCGACTGATAGGGCATTCTGCTGGCGCGAATAGAGCAGCCGGCGTCTCCAGCCACAGGAACATCCACATCCCTCAAGGCAGAAAAGAGGGTGGCGAAGGGGCAGTCCTCGCATACCCCGGAATGGCCCCGTCCGGCTACGGTCTCATACTCCTGGACGGAAGAGCCGCCTGCCATCTTTTCTCCCTTTTCCAGGAGATCCAGAGCGCTGATGATATCCTCCCTCGTTGTCTCTCCTGGGCGCAGGTGGCCAGTGAGCTTTCCTTTCACCTTTTCCGATCCGCCCAGGTGAGATTCGATGAAGGGCTCCGGCTCTTCTGCCACCAGGATGGTCTGGTGGTCATCCAAAAATTGGTGGATTAGCCTCCAGGGAAGGGGATGGACATAGGTCAATGAGAGAAGGGAAAACCCCAAGCCTCCTGCCAGCTCAGCCGCCCGGCCGCTGGCGATGATCCCCACACCTCCTGGGCATTTATCCAGCCGGTTCAATGGGGAGGACTCCGCCTCTTCCCTGGCCCTGACCATGACCTCTGCATGATACCTCTGATTCAGGCCCCGCATGGTCAGCTCCGGCTCTGCCCTCTCAAACCACTGCCCTGTACCAGGAGAGGGCTGAGAGCTAATCCGGGGCCCCTCTGCCGCCAGCAGGGGTGCCGTCACCCGGACGACGACCGGCACTCTGAGCCCTTCTGACAGGGAATAGGCCTCCAGGATCGAGTCATACAGATTCTCCGGATCACGCGGATCGAGGAGGGGGAGGTTTGCGACCAGCCCATAACACCGGCTGTCCATCTCCACCTGGGAGCCGCGGGGGCCGAGGTCGTCCCCGGCCAGGACCACCAGCCCCGAGCCTATGCCGTGGGTGGCAGATATCACCAGGGGATCGGCCAAGGCGTTCATCCCCACCTGCTTGACCACGACGATCGAGCGCAATCCGGTGGCTGAAGCCCCCAGGGCAATCTCCAGGGCCACCTTCTCATTGAGGGCGATCTCCGCTTTCAGGCTGGCGGCCAGATCGGTTATGGGGTAGCCAGGGACGTAGGTCCTAACCGAAGCTCCGGCATCATCTGCCGCCAGCACGACGGCCTCCAGGCCGGTCGGACCTTTCAGGCCGCTCATACCATTCCGGGGATTATGGACTCGTCCGGCCGGGCGTTGAAGGGCAGGGCGGCGATGGCCCCGATCAGGCCCTGGCCTTTCATGATGATCTGCACCCCGGCCCTGCGCGCCACTTCAACCGCATCCTCGTAGCTCACCCTCTCCTGCTTGCACCTCTGGCCGAAGGGCAGGAGCTCTGAGGGATCGAAATCTCTGAACACCGCCATCCCCGTCTGCTCTGAGACTGTATATTTCTTCAGCAA
>JAXDAR010000111.1:0-4215 GCA_034679645.1 Methanothrix sp.
GCAAGAGAGGTGAAGATGCCTAAAAGAAACATGCCAAAGGCGGTGACATCCTTTCTGGAGACCTCCTTCTCCAGCCCGGTCCAGAAGACGGATAGAATACCTTCCTCATGTGCCGGATCGGCTGCCCGTCCCCCGGTCGAGGAATTGCCCCCTGCAACAGCAAGAGCGGACTCGTTCAGATCCTGCAGATCATCGAACAGGCTCTGGGCCTTCTGTACCCCATCTGCCACCCCTTCACCAACCCGGTAGACGTGATAGACCGGGCCGATCCGGCCCTCTTTATCGATCAGGATGATGGTGGGATTGGAGGAGCCGCCTCTCACCGTCCAGTAGTCCAGGTATTTGCTGCCTATGGGATAAGGATCCAGGTCCTCGACCCAGGGCCAGGTTATATTGATCTCCCACCAGGTCTGAGCCAGCTCCCGGCCGTCCATGGAGTAGGGATTCTTCCTCAGGTTCAGGGTTACTATTTGAACATCGGGATGCAGGGCCTTGAGGGCGGCCAGCTCCTCTACCTGCCCCAGCAGTGACTCTTCGCATTCGATGCAAAGCGGATTCTCAATATTGGTTATATGCAGGACGGCCGGAGAGCCTCGCAGATCGGAGAGATTGAAGCTATTATTGTCCCAGCTCGTCGCACTGAAATCCGGCGCCTGCAGTTCGTCTGCCAGAGCTGGGCCTGCGGACAGAAAGAGAAGAGAGAATAATGAGATGATACAAACATGAAAAGCGAGAGAATGGGCAGCGCTCTCAATCTGCCCGCTCAGCCCATTCAGCCTCCTCACCTCATCTTTCACTGCCATTGAGCCGATCACTGCTCCCAGTTGGCGGCATTCTCTTCATGGTAATAAATGGAGTCTTTTATATAGCTATTTATATCGTCAGTGCTCATGATATCGATCTCGCTATGCCAGCCCACCTCGGCCTCTCCATCCTCGTTCTCGATCAGGGTGAGGAAGATGGTGGTGGGTACATACTGCTTCTTGCCTCCTGTGGGATTGTAGATATTAAGGATTTCAAAAGCCTTTAAGAGACCGTCCCCTTCAGCCAGAACGTCATAGTAATGGATATCATCTTTGAAGGCTTGTACCGCATCATTGATCCTGGGGACGTGGGTCTTGCAGGGCAGGCAGTTGTTCTGGTGGATCAGAATCATCAGGGGCTTTTCCTTCAGAGCTTTCAGGACCCAGTCCGGGTGGTCGACCTCAGATCCCGAGTTCACGTTTTTATCCGGATAGACCGTCCACCAATCAGAATCACCCGAGCCAATAGAGTGCTCAGGACTGCCACTCTCATCCTCTGACTGGGCCATGCCCGGAAGAGAGACGGCCAGAAAAGCAGAAATAAACAGTGCCAGGGATTTATTGAATCTGCTAAACATAATTTAGACCTCCAAATTCTTTTTCCCAATTCTCCATTTTAATATTTAGAGATTCCCATCTACTGCAAAAATTCCTGTCTCGCAGGATTTGCTGACGATGCTCACTATAGATTTAATGTCGCATCTCCAGGAGGATCTCCTGGCATGAGAGCTCAGCCTGGCAGTGGAGTGGAATAGGCCCCGGAGAAAATCGCCCGCCATCGATCTCATGCATCCTTTATGCAGAAACATTACGAGCTTCCAGGTGATAGCGCTCGGTATTTATTGCTTTTGGGCCGGAACCAGTATATATATGTAATTTTAACTCAGAAAAACCTTAAATTCAAAGAGGTCGTATTAAAAAGAGGATACATATTGGAGGATATAAAAAATGGCCGATGAAACTGTGAAGAAACCGAGATCCAGGAAGAAGAAAGTGAAGCCCGAGGCTGGAATGGCAGGGGCTAAGCCGAAGGCGGCGACCAGGAGGGGAAAGGAGACGATGGAAGAATCCGTGGATCTGGTATTCGGAATCAATGCCGGCATCATTTGGGACCTGCTGAATCTGAAGGGCCCGATGCTGGCCAGGGATTTGGCCAAAGCTGCCGCTTTGCGGACGGAAGATGTTCATGGCGCACTGGGATGGCTGGCCAGGGAGGACAAGATCAATGTGCAGAAGAAGGGACGGTCAAGGATTTACTCCCTGAAGCCCTGATAGACCTCGGGGCTGTGCAAACCAGCCCCTGGGATCGTCTCCTTAACAGTCAGCTCCTTTCCCGGAAATAAAACGTGGGAGATATTTCGATTGCCATACAAAAGTTGGCCCGGTTGGGCTGGAAGGAACCTCAGGGAACTTCAGCCTCTATGCTGATCCTCTGCAGATGGCCTTTAGCATTTTGTCTCTTTATCCTGGCCAGCTTCACGATATCCTCTTTTCTTGCCTCTTTACGGATAAGCGGCAGGCCAGGCAGAAGCCTTTCACCCTTTTCCGATCTGACGATCACTGTGGAGTATCCTTCCGGGCTTCCCACCGATCCTATGGAGATGTCGGCCAGCCTGGAGACCAGGTCGCCGCAGAAACGACAGCCTTCACGAATATCTTCTTTCAGCTCCCGCACGCTGCAGGAGTACTCTTTTTCACCCAGAGTGGCAACAAATCTTCCTTTTGCGATCTGAACTTTATCCGCATTTTCCAGATCAATATCCAAAAGACCTTTAATATGATCTCTCAATCTTCTGTAGTCAAAGCTCTCAAAGCAAAACAGGCCGAGGAGGAATATCTCTGCATCAGGATATTCATCCCTGAAATAGCCCGATTGCACCAGCTTCCTGACCACTCTGATCTGGCAGGGAGTGCCGACTATGGCAATTCTCCTCTTTCCCTCTCGCAGAGCGTCAAGAAGCGGTGGCAGAACTGATAGGCGGACATATTTTGTTCCCTTTGCCCTGACAACGGCGTCCACATCATCTACTGCGGCCGCTCTTCCTCCAAATGCCTTTCTCTCATATGCCACCACTGCCGCGTCAATGAGACCTTTCCTGAGGGCCCGGGCCAAAAGAGTGGTGGCAACCCCTCCATCCTGTCCCCTGATCTCCGTCCGGGCAGCGAAGAGGTCGCTGTAGACTCCCAGGTCTTCATCCCTCTCACCGGTCAGGTGTTCCTCCTCTATCTTCCTGTAATCGTCTGCAGTGAGTGGGAAGATGTTTCTCTGCTCACTGATCGCACTGGTGGGGCAGACCATGGAGCAGGCGCCGCAAGCTATGCAATCTTCAGATAGCTCCCCGTATGGAGTGTCCACATCCCTCTCTGCACCCCGGTTCTGAAAGTTGATGGCGAATACTCCCACCTGCTCCGCACAGACCCGGCAACAAAGTCCGCAGAGAATGCATCTATCATCCTCCAGCTTGAATCGAGGTTCACTGATCCCGTGCTCTTCTGCCAGCTTTTGAATCCGGGTCTCGTTCGGGCACCTGGCCAAAAAAAGCTCAACTATCATCCGTCGCAGGTTCAGGACAGCAGGGGTGGCAGTCCTGACCACCAGGCCCTCCTCTATTGGATAGTTGCAGGCGGTGACGAATCTCTTTCTGCCTTCCTTCTCTATCTCCACTGTGCAGAGCCTGCATGATCCGAAGGGCTCAAGGGCGGGGTGGTGGCATAGAGTGGGGATCTGGATTCCTGCAGATAGCGCCGCCTGGAGAATGGTGCAGGAGTCCTTTGTTTCTATCTGCTGATCATCGATCCGTATTTTCAACTTCGTCTACCTCATGGATCCTGACCTCAACTTAATCATGCCTGGCCCCGGGACTCTTTTGCCACTGCTCTTACCTTCTTGGGACAGATCTCAAAGCATATGCCGCATCGCATGCATTTGGACTGATCAATAACCGAAAAACCTGCTTCGGATTTATAGATCGCCCCCTGGGGACAGTTCTCCTGGCATAAGTCGCAGCCTGTGCAGATCTCAGAATCGATGGAATATGAGACAAGGGACTTGCAGGAGAGGGCAGGACACCTCTTCTCTTTGATATGGGCATCGTATTCCTCCCGGAAATAGCGAATGGTGCTCAGGACCGGATTGACTGCCGTCCGCCCCAGAGCGCAGAGCGATGCCGTTCTCATCAATTCTGCGATCTCCTGCAGGTTCTGGATATCGCTCTCCTTCCCCTGCCCGGACTCTATGGCATCAAGTATCTCTCGCATCCGTTTCAGCCCCTCCCGGCAGGGCAGGCATTTGCCGCAGGACTCGCTGCAGAGAAAGTCAACAAAGTAGCGGGCCAGGTCCACGGCGCAGGTATCCTCATCGATGACTATGATGCTTCCCGAACCCATCATGGAACCCAGCCGGGTCAGCTCA
>JAXDAR010000112.1:0-5624 GCA_034679645.1 Methanothrix sp.
GTCCATTACGAAAAAGGTGTTATCCTTTCCCTTGATGCCGGGCTTCTCCATTGCCAGGAGGTCAGTCAGGTTGAGCCGCCTGCTTGGCAGGTGCTGGTTCATCGTCTGGATGGTCTTGACCAGTATATTCTTGTTTAATCCTCTTCCTTCTCCGGAAAATGCCATTAGAATCAATCTCTTTTCTTCTGACTTAAAGGTAACCGTTATCGATGTCAGAGAATGTATGCTGCACTGTACTCTTCTTCAGGTTCAGGCACCTTCTGGCTGCGCCTGCCACCTCATCTCTCAGATTCGCTGGAGTGTAGATGCCAAAGCGCCAGGTGGCCCGCTGGGCTCTCTCCAGGATGCTGACCAGGGGCGAGACCTCTCGCAGGGGTTTGGTCTCCTCGCCGACGAGCGCGGGGAAGTTGCCCTCAGGGGTGTCGGGAAGAGGCGGGCTGTCCACCAGAATGTAGTCGCTATCCACACCCGCCTCTGCTGCTATCTCCTGGGCGATTATCTTCTCGCTGACCTTCAAGAGTGATGGCTCCAGGCTTTCCAGATCGACGTAAACCGCCCTCTTGAAGAGCTGGCGGGACCTTATGCGTGCGGCCATCTCCGCCGGATAGCCGCCCGCTCTCTCCAGGGCGGTGAAGAGCTGGATGTCATCCATCTCCTTTACCCGGGCGGGGCTGGTGCCCTCGTCGATCATTCTTCTGATGCCAGCGGAGATCATGCACTCCGAGATCCGGCAGACGTGGTGGTAGTAGACCGCAGGGTGCATGAGCAGGCGGGAGATGAGAAGCGATGTTGCCGCCTGCACTCCTCCTGCCTCCACCGCCAGCTGGCCCTGATGGAAGGTCATCTTCTGCAGCAGGCGCAGTCGGTCTATCACCCCATAAGCCACGCCGGTGTAATGGGCATCCCGGATGAGGTAGTCCATCCGGTCCACGTCGATCTCGCCGCTCACGATCTGGCCCAGGCCCTGGCCGTTGATGAAGGACTGGATGTCGGAGGCCTTCAGGCCGTGCTCCTCCAGCACCTCCCTCAGCTCTCCCTTCTTCAGGATCTCAATGACGCTCTCATGTTCCGTTCTCAGAAAAGGTGCCAGGGCGGACTCTGTGGCATGGGAGAGGGGGCCGTGCCCCACATCATGCAGGAGGGCTGCTGCGCCCACGAGCAAGCGGTCTTCCTCCTGCAGGTCCAGGTGCTCGGTTAGGAGAGAGGCCATGTGGTAGGCCCCCAGGCTGTGCTCGAAGCGGGTGTGGTTGGCCCCGGGGTAGACCAGGTTGGCCAAGCCCAGCTGCTTGATCCAGCGGAGCCTCTGCATCTGAGGGGTGTTGGCCAGCTGCAGGGCCAGGCCCTCCAGCCTGACGTAGCCGTGCACTGGGTCTCGGACCTCGGTCATGGGAGGGCATTCTCTGGTTATTGGTTTAAAAATCTTGGCTCTTCATGGAATTGTTCATACCCTGACGAACTTGCTCTTGGGAGCCCCGCAGGGGCATTTCCAGCTAGCTGGCAGATCCTCGAATGCCACTCCGTCATTTTCCGCCGGTTCGTACACGTAGCCACATACCGGACACCTCCAGAGGGCAGCCTGGGTGGATGCCTTGCTTGCTCCATCTGCTTCGGCTTCAGAGCTATCCCTCTGAGCCGGTCCGCTGCCGGTGCTTGCGGAAGCCTGCAGGGCGGCGACCACCGTCCTGGCGAACTCCTCCGAGGCATCAGGTCCATTAGCGGTGATGATCTTTCCGTCCTGGGCCACAGCATCGTCAGATACTATTGCACCCCTGGATTTGATGTGGTCGGTATCAGATGCAGTGGCCTTCTTACCCTGGAGAAGTCCGGCGTCCGCCAGGATACAGGGGCCAAGGCATATGGCTCCCACGATCTTACCCTGTGCGCTGGCCGATTTGGCGATCTTTTGAAAGTCTGAATCCTTGTTCAGCTCCTGGGAGTAGATCCCCTCGCCACCCACGAAGACCACGGCGATGTAATCAGACAGATCCACCTCATCCAGGTCCAGATCAATCTCCGTCTTCTCGCCGCTCATTCCGGTGGCGCTCTTCACCCCTTTGGAGGCCAGGTGGACCTGATAGCCAGTGCTCAGGAAGTAGTCACGGGGAACATTCAGCTCCTCGTCCTGATACTGGTCCGGCGGGAGGACCATCAGGATCTTTCCTTTGTGGGAGACTGTATCCGGGGCAGGAGCAGGAGCGCTTCTTGATGATGCCTCTTCTGAGATGTTGTGCTCCTCGATATCCTGGGAGTTCATTTCATCCTCTTCCCGGTACGGCTGCTCATAATCCGGAGAGGGGTAGCCGGATCGATCTTCATCTGCAATCAGGCCAGAGCAGTAGACTTGAATGAAGCTGCCGGCATATGCGGAGTAGCAGTTGGGACAGGGGGTGTAGGGATCAATGCTCGCCGCCTCCGCAGGTGTCAGGCTCACGGTATAGCCGCAGACGGGGCACTGCCAGCAGGTTTCTTCCGTATCCGGAGAGTACTGTGCAGATGCCGGTGTGGACAATGCCAGCATCATGAGGATTAATAGTATAGATAATGGGCTTTTCATGCAGAACAGAGTGACGGATGAGGATAAATAGACCTGCGAAGCTGAATTACTGTAGAATACCGCCGGCAAAATCATAAGCAAATTGAGAAAAATCCTCGCCTCTTGAGAATATATGGTCTGCATGGCCTCTATTTCGAAATCAAGTGCCAATTGAGATCGATATTGACCCAATGAACCGAAATCCAACATATTGGTCAAGATCAAACTGCAATAATCAGCCGATAAAAGAAATAAAACCATTATGAACCTATGATTCAATTTTAGAACGCTAATTAGCATGCTGCATGGTTCGGTGTTCAATGAACTCACGGTTCGTCCGGTTCTACTTTTTTAAATCGTTCAAATTATCGACTGGCTGCAAGACAACTCAGGCCTTAGGGTTGAGTTTGATCTTGAGTGGAGGTATAGTGTATGAGATATGTTAGACTATTTGTGGCATTATTGGCCGCATGTGTTTTCATCGTCCCGGCCTTTTCAATGCCGGACAATGGAATCGCCTCAAAGGAATGTGCAAAGCAGATGGATTCCCCCTGCCAGCAGCCCTTGACGAGCGAAATGGCTCCGGATCTTTCCCAACAGAATCGACCGGATGCCATGGCAGACAATAAAGAGGATAACCTTGCCCCCAGGTCAATGATGGATGACGGGCAGAATCCATGCGGCGAGAATCGTCAGGTGGAGCGGAATGGAGGCGATGCTCCCCGGTCCATGATGGACGGCAAGCAGCCCGGCCCCTTCTGTGAGAGATCACAAGCTTGCAAGGATGACAAATTCAATCCCAAGAATATGATGGACGGCAGGGATTGTCCATGCGGTCAGAATCAGCGGATTCCAGGGATGGGCCAGAATATGGATTCTGTAGGTGAATTTCCAAAGTGAGTATCCTATCAGATCGGCCAGGAGCAGAAATTTCTGGCCGATTATTTTACTTTCAGATGCTGGAGAGCACAGTGGGGGTTAGAGAATGATTATTGGATTTGCGATGCTCAAGACTCGATATGGGCATGAAAATAAGGCTTACCTGGACCTTGGGAAGATCAGCGGGGTCAGAGAAGTACACCGCATCCTGGGCGAGTACCAGATCTTTGTCGTATTGCAGGCGGAAGATGCTGCCGCATTGAAAAGCCTGATTGGCAGGGTGAAGAGTGTCCCTGATGCGATTGATATCTGCAATGTTCTGGTTACAGATAAGGATGCATCAAAACAGATGGCTCTAATTGACGGATCGTCTTTTGATTTCAAGATCCCTGTCCGGACACACTCGTCAATCTCAGCCGCATTTAAATCAGCTCTGTTCACATGATGCCGGATCTTAATAAATAAATTATAACAATCTATAGGAGAAATCGATATGAAGATAGCATACTACCTGACAGCATTATTAATATTGAGCAGCATGGTCCTGCCGGCTGCGTGCCAGGATCAGATCACTCTCACGGTAAATGTACATGAGGAGGCCCTCGATGGTGCTCCTCTTTCATATGTTCTCATCACCGGAGGGGATGGAAACGGATCTGAGTTTACAGGAATAACAGACAGCGAGGGCATTGCCCAAATAATCGGGAGTCCCGGCACCTGGCAGTTTGTCTTCCAGAAGGATGGTTATGATCCCCTTTACCTGAAATATGATGCCACCCAAAGCGAGGAGACTGCCGCATATCTTGAAAAGAGCTCTGAGGAGGACAAAGTCGCCCTCACGGTATATGTTCATGATGGCAGTCTGGACGGTCCGCTTCTCTCTGATGTTCAGATCACGGGAAAGGATGGAAAGGAAAATGAATTTAATGGAATGACGAATTCCACCGGCGTTGCCCTCATAAGCGGAACGCCTGGCAGCTGGCAGTTTGCCTTCCAGAAGGATGGATATGATGCCCTCTACCTGCAATATAACGCCACCCAGAGCGAGGAGACTGCCGCATATCTTGAGGTGTCTGATTGACACTCATCCAGGAAAAAGGCGGAAATGAGGCAGAGATGCTCTTTCCGTCTGGATCCTTTTAGCTCATTTGTTTTTCAGGTTCGATCATCACATGAACAAGAAGCCCATCGTATCCTTAGCATTCCTGGCCATGGTCTCAAATTCATCAGGCTTGATGCCGTAATCGGACATCTTAAGGTCTGCAACGCCGCATTCCTCCTGCAATTTCCCCAATATCGTGATGAAATCCACAGGCTCTTTCGCTTCCTTCATCCCCATGGCCTTTGCCATCCGAACGAATCTGTCGTCACATACCCGCTTTTTGATTAGATGGGTGAAGTAAGCTTTGCTGATCATGATCAATCCTGCACCGTGTGGAAGTTCCTGATGATAGGCTGACATGGCATGTTCCAGAGAATGCTCACTGGAGAGAAGTCCAACACTTTCCACCATGCCAGAAAGCGTATTGCCGAAAGCAACCTTTTCACGTGCATCAGCATCTTTTCCATCCTTTACCGCCTTTGCAAGATTTTGACTTATATTTTCGATGGCGGTAATCGCAAACATGTCGCTCATGAGATTGGCGCCTATTGAAACATAGCCTTCCACGCTATGAAATAATGCATCAAATCCTTGGTAAGCAGTGAATTTCGGCGGTACAGACATCATAAGTTCGGGATCAACTACTGCCAGGACCGGGAACATGTCATCATTGCCAAGTCCGATTTTTTCATGATTTGCTTCATGCGTTACAACGTACAAACGGTTTTGCATACTGATAATTTATTCGCTTACAGATTTGAGCAAGTCCCGCATGCCAATCCTTGACCATCTTTGTGAGCGGTTATTCAGCACGGGAAACTGCATCAGGGGATTATCAAGCGAGAATCATGCGGGATGCAACTGTTTTCTATATTTTTCATGTAAATCCGGCCTCTCTAGGGCTTCAACAGATCCGGATTCAGCTCCGACAGAATCTCATCCCACAGCTTCCGGTTCCGGCTTATATAATCCTCCATCATCTTCCTGCACTCCCCCAGGTTCAGGTCCACCACTTCAATACCGTGCGCCTCCATAAAGTCCCTGGCCGCGGGAGCGCTCCTGGCCTCGCCGACCACCACCCTCTTGATCCCGAAGTAGACCACTGCCCCG
>JAXDAR010000113.1:0-3611 GCA_034679645.1 Methanothrix sp.
CCCTTCTGGGACTTCAAGGATCCCAGGAACAGCACGTCAGTGATTCTTCATCCTCTTGGAGGATGTCCTATGGGAGCAGATGTGGATGAAGGTGTGATCAATAGCTACGGCCAGGTTTTTTGCAGAGACGACACAGCCAATAAGGTAAAAGTGTATCCTGGATTGTATGTAGTTGATGGATCGGTTATGCCTGAGGCGCCGGGGGTGAATCCCACGATGCTCATAGCCGCATTTGCCTTCCGAGCAGCAGAGAAGATTGTGGGATCCGAGCACCTCCCCAGGCAGGAATGATGTGCAGCAAATATGAGATTTGACTGAGGATCCGGAAGTGGCAAATGCAATAGTTGAAGGCCTGAAAGCTCGATCTCGCCAAAAGAGATGGAAGACTTCGGGGATCGATACGGCAGCCGTTTTATAAAAATGGTGGACAGCCGGGGTAGTGGAAAGGAGTTCGAGTTCGACCAGGCACTGCTCATGCCCACCGCCGCAGGCTACCGGGCCCTGGTGGAGCAGGCCAGGACTGAGATCAACCCCCGGATCATGAAGTATCTCTCCCGGAGGTGGTCGGAGGGGGCAATTGAGAACCTCTCCTTCTTTGCCATGGCGGCAGCGGTCTATGCCCGCAGCCTCTCCGATCCGCCGGTGAATATCGATGTGGGACGGGTGCTGCTCAGGACGGTGGCCTTTTGCAACCGCAGGTGCGCAAATCGAAAAGGAGCGGGCGCTGCCGGTAGCTGCCGGCTGGCCATGAACCGGGAGAGCCATCACCTGCCTAAATGCATTAAAATCCCCAGGGATATTGCCGCCATACTGGGATGCCTGAAGAGGTACATCGCTACTGGAAAAGCCTCCAGTTGCCTGGATGCGACAGGAGTCCGGGGATCCATGGAGGTCAATGTCGATCCGGGATGGGACTTTGTACCGGCAGCTTCATGCTAAAGGCTTCCGGGAGCATAGCTTTTATATTATATCACAACGCAGTAAGTATATAATTTCTATGCATGATTGAGGGAGGTTGTTCCTTTTGCAGCCCGCCAGATTTTGGCAGAACCGCATTATCGCTCCAATAGAAATGAAGTATCCCCAGTTTTATCAAAATCAGCTCTGCCCAGCAAAAGCATCAGCGGAGGACATAATCTATAGTGCTGCTTTGGGGAGATCCATCAAAAAAATGGCCCAGACAAAGCCTTTTCATTTCTGCAGCAAGATTGAGATTGAGACCATCAACAGATGCAATAATGATTGCTCATTTTGTCCGGTCAACAAAAATTCCGAAACCAGATCATTTAAAATGATGAGCAGAGATCTCTTTCTCTCTATCATCAGTCAGCTTGAAGAGCTGGAATACTCCGGCTCATTATGCCTGTTTTCCAATAATGAGCCATTGCTTGATAAGAGGATTGTGGAATTCCACCAGATCGCCCGCCGCTTTCTCCCCCATTCCTATATATATCTTTACACCAATGGAAAACTATTAACAATAGAAAAATTTCAAAAATTGATGAGATACCTGGATTACATTATCATTGACAATTACAGTGATGACATGTCACTGATCGATTCCATAAAGATCATCAAGGATTTTATAATAAGCGACACTGACAATAACTACCAGGAGCGTGTACGGATCCAATCCTTCAGAAAGAATGCCGTGAGGAGCACGAGAGGCGGCCAGGCCAGCAATAGGCTCAATCTATATCAAAGGAGATCACTATGCGTCCTCCCATTCTCTCAGTTGGTGATCAGGCCGGACGGGAAGATCAGCCTGTGCTGTCAGGATGCACTGGGAAAATACACATTGGGTGACCTGGCCCAGCAGTCCGTAAGGGATGTCTGGAATGGGGAGGAATACTGGAAAATGAGGAATCTCGTTCTGAAGGGAGCTGATAAGATCGATCTGTGCAAATTCTGCGATCATTTTCACTATCTATTCCATCCATTTTCGATCAAATCACGATGCAGAAATAAGATAAAAAGAATTTGAACATTAGCAGAAAATTAAAATCAGTAGGAAAAGTTAGTTAAATTATTTATCATATAAAGGATACTGTATTAACAATCTTAATCGAGATCTCATGTCAAAATACCAATGCAGCAAATTGAATATATTATATCTGGAATAAGGATAAAAGGAGGTCGAATTTAACGGGAGTTTTCCCAACGTATATCTACAATTATATCTATAATTATATCTACAATTTATTGAAGATATAGTATAAAATTATAGTATCGTTCATATGAAAAATTGCACTCGCAGTATGTTGATGATAAATCAAAATCAGGATGTGATACCATTAGTTTCACAGACAATTGCGATATTTTTGCCTCTTTTCATGAGGATGGCTTCAACCGGATCATAAGTCATGTCATGAGCCAGAGACCATCGCTGTTCAACTACGCCACCGCTGATGTGGCAAATAATCAAGAGCTTTTATGCAGTGCGATCAAGCCTCATCCCATAGTCATTGTCCGCAAGAATCCCCTTGTGACCATCGTCGATCCGTTGCCCATACCCGGCACGAATTACGGAGTCAATTTCGCTGCTCAGATTGTGGAGGTGAAGATAGATTTCCATCCGGGCAATCAGTTCGAATTGCCCTCGGAGCTTAATCCACCTCTGGCGGTCCAGAAGCTGGGAATCAAGTTGCGGATATGTGCCGGTATTGGCTGCCCTCCTAAAGATATTATAGACAAATACATTCCCCCTCCTCCAGAGCCGGATAAAGAGAGACCTCCAAGGGATGAACAGACACCGCTCATTCCTCTGCCCGTCCGCCAACTCAACTGCTTCTGCCTGGACGCCTATGCCACCGGCGGGATACGAATTGCCACCTATTATGGAAAGCCGTATCTGGAGCCCTTCCTGGATGGATTCGAGATAGTGGATATTAAGCCAGAAGGGATGGAGGAGAGCATCGAATGCTATGCCATCCTGGTGCTGAGGCTTTCCGTCCTTCCCGGCCTGAGAATCCTCCTCGACAATATGATCCTCAATCTGACCCAAGGAGCCACTGACTTCTTCCCGACTCCGATCAATATCGTCATCAGCCCGGTGCCCACTTCACCTGCACTGCCCAACAATCCTGCCATCGAAGAAGACCAGCTCAAGGCCTTCATTAAAGCGGAGGTGATCTGAAATGGCTCATCTGACCATAGCCGCCTCAGAAGAGGTCTTCACTGGGCTGTTCGGAGCAGTCCGGGACAACTTCCTCCTTGAGAGCTCCGATAGCCGCGATTTTGGGCCGTTCACCGCTAGCTACTACCTGAAAGCTCATCTGGAGGATGGGAGCGTTGACCTTCGAGCGGATAACACCGTACAGATCAAGGAGCTGGACATCAAGTGGGATAAACTGGATCTAACCCTGGGCATTGACATTCCAGAGATATGCGTGGGCGGTTTCTGCATCATCCCCAATCCGTTCGGCGGATGTATTTTAAGAGCCCCCAGGGTATGCATCTTCAGCGATGATCCTGATATCAGCTTCACCCTGCCTCTGGGTGGTCTGATCACTACAGAGATATCGGTAACTGCATCTCTGCTGCTGAAGTATGCCATAAATCCGGATCGTCCCGCCGGGATGAACGACTGGGATGCTCAGGATGCCGATCCC
>JAXDAR010000114.1:0-29636 GCA_034679645.1 Methanothrix sp.
ATCTCTTCCCGCACTTCCTTCTCCCCACGCGGTTCGACCATGAGAATGGATATCTATATATCTGAGCATGCAGCTATATACATAGTAGGCGAAAGTCGATGAGCATTCCCTCCTTTGCACTTCCCGGCTTTCCCTCCTCCTAATAATATTCAACCCGGACATCCGCAGATCTCTGAGCTTGGTGGGGTTTTCACATTGCCCAAATCATTGAATCCATGGGGAGAGATCTTAGTGCAGTAGCCGATCCACCAGTCAAAGACCCTTATCCGGACCGGCTGGTTCATGAAGTTGCCCACAAACCAGAAGTAATGAGGCAGGCCTTCCGGATTAATACCCTCCCCGTTCCCGGTGGTGTCCACGATATGATATCCATCTTCTCCCGGAAGCTTCACCAGGTTGTAGGCATGGCCGGGATGGTCTCCCAGCAGGGGCAGATCATATCCCAGGCTGGCGGCAACCATGGCCTCGCTCTTGCTGTAGCCGGCCTTGCGCAGAGCGGTGGCGAGAGCGGCAGCATAATCCACGCACACCCCGGTCTGCAGGATATTGACTGTGGCATGAGCAGGAAAGAGCCCCACCACGGCGCTGTTCTGGCTCATGTTTGTGTCTGAGCGCCAGGCGGCTACCCCCCACTCCTCCGGCCGGCAGGAGAGGTTGGTCACATTCCGGTTGAAGCCCTCCCGGAATGAGCACGTACCGGCGAGGCTGGGCCAGGAGGTGCGAGTGCATTCCGGATAGCCGGAGCAGCAAGTTTTGAAGAGAGCATACCCCTGCATATAAACAGCATCCGGTCCGAAGGCGCGAATGATGTACAGGCCCCGGCACTTTTTATTGTCGCCCTGCGCGTGATCGCGCGCCCAGGCGCAGGCGGGGCTGGAAGCGGTGCCGTTGCAGCAGCGCACCGCATCCAGCACGATATAATCCAGGCCCGGATGGCAGACCTCGATCTGCTGGCAGGATTCGGTGCCATTGGGCCAGATATCCCGGCAGGGGGTGTCCACCGGATAGTATCTGGGCCGGGGATACACATCGCTGCAGGCCGAGGGTGGAGCCACCCCCAACTCTATGGAATCCCGGACTGTGCTGCCGGTGGCATTGGTGACGGTGAGGGTGATGGTATGCCATCCCAAGGTTAAGCTCCTGCTGGAAAATGACTGATTGCTTGCCAAAATTCCATCCCGGTCAGACCACCACAGATAGTGGCAGGGCTCATTTTCGCAGGCTCGGGCCTGGAAGAGGATGCTCTCTCCCTGAGGGAATGTTCGCACATCCTCCGGGGTGATGATCTCCTCCAAGAGGTCTGTGCAGCAGCCTGGATCGCCAGGCGCAGCAGCCGAACCGGCCATTGAGCGGTTGGAGCGATTGCAGCCACATTCATCTGAGTCATCTGCTGCCCCGGCCAAACTCTCAGAGGGTATCGATAGGGGCAAATCCCCATAAGCAGCGGCAGTTGATATTCTCCCTCCGCCATCATGGGGGACCTGCATGAGCAGAGCTATGGCGGTGAATGCGATCAGGGAAAATAAGAGAGCATAGAAAAGCCGGCTGGCAAGCCTTGTTCCCCTCCCCATTCCCGGCAGCAGGGCCAGGTGGCCCTTCAGGATAGCAATCAGTCCGGCGAGAACGAAGAGTACCCCGGGGATGGCCCAGCTCTTCCAGCCATAAGGCAGAGTGGTTATGGCCAGCTGGGCGATGATAAAGCCTATCAGGCCGGAAAAGAAGAGCAATGGGGCGCTGCTATTGCTCCGGTATGAATAATAGACGGCAGCGACGGTTATAATCAGAAAGAGGCAGCCCGCCCACTCCCGGAAGTGGACAAAGAGCAAAAGGGAGAAGAGGCCGGTCAGAGCTAGCAGTATCTGCAGCCATCGTGCACCCTTTCTGCTCCCCAGGTAGATAGCCATCCCGGCTGCTCCGGCCAGAGCAAGATGGATGAACAGAATTCCCCCCGCTCCGGGGGAGATGGTATAGCCGTACTCCGCCTGCCGGCCAAAAGAGGCCAGGGAGGTCAGGAGAGCCAGCAGCCCGATGGCCAAAGAGGAGATGCTGGCTACAACTCCGGGAAGGGCAAGAAGAGGGCTGTTGTCGCAGGCGGTGGAAGGCATCATGAGCCCTGTGATATTCTCAGGAACTTAAGATTATGGGCCGCCTGGCACGCGCCAGGGGCTGAAGCTGCGAGCTGAAGGATGCGGGCTTATGCCATAGGGCTTTCAGCCTCGCCCCTCAGTGCTTCAGGACGCTGCATCCCATATCCTTTTCCTGCTCGTTCTTTTTCTTATTGGTCGCCTGCCCCCGAGGGCGGGTGATGAAGTAGGTATATCCCTTGAGGGTGCGGTTCAGCTCGGCCTCGATCTGCTCCAGCTCTCGCTTGTGGATGCTCTCCTTTCTGGTCACGCACTGGTCCATGATCTCCCAGATGTAATCCTTGGTCTCGTAGTTGAAGAAATCGAGCAATTTTTTGCAGGTGTCGCCCTCCACCTTCTGGCAGATATACCACTCATCGCCCTCTGCCATGACATGTACCTCATGGGCGCAGCCTAAAAGGTTATGGAAATCTCCCAGGGTATCCTGATAGGCACCCAGGAGGAAGATGCCCAGATAATAGTCCTCATTCTCCAGCAGGGTATGCATCTCCAGGTACTCCAGACCCTCGCTGTCCCCGGCATACCTCTTGATCTCTCCGTCTGAGTCGCAGGTGATATCCACGATCCGGCCCCGTTCGCCGGGCATCTCATCTAGGCGGTGCAGAGGAATGGTGGGGAATATCTGCTCCACCCCCCACATATCAGGAACGGACTGAAAGAGGGAGAAGTTGCCGATATACTTCTGGCTGACCAGCTTTTTCAGCTCCAGGAATTCATCCGACTCATCCCCCGCCTCCTTGGCCAGAAATGCCGCCTTCTTGCAGACCATCCAGAATAGG
The DNA here is from genome assembly GCA_034679645.1 of Methanothrix sp. Taxonomy (GTDB): domain Archaea; phylum Halobacteriota; class Methanosarcinia; order Methanotrichales; family Methanotrichaceae; genus Methanothrix. Next base: position 2,924 of record JAXDAR010000114.1, read on the forward strand.
GTCTCTCCCTTGGCCCTGGCCTCAAGATCGATATTGCCCAGATTAAAGGAGTCGTAAAGCTCGTCTCGATACTGCAGAGCATCATGGTAGTGCTCTTTGTAGTTGTCGATATTGATCTCCTTGAAGGCGCTGCAGAGGTCATCGATCTGCATGGGAGCCTCATCGTCCGCTGGCCGCAGGGGAGAGCTCTTGGCGTTCTTTCTGCCGATGATCTTGAAGATCAGCATGCTATGGTAGGCAGCGATGGCCCTGCCGCTCTCGGAGACTATGGTGGGGCAGGGGACCTCCTCGTCATCGCAGATCTTTTTTACCGTATAGACAACGTCATTGGCATACTCTCGCAGAGAATAGTTGGCGCTGGAGGGGGTGGCGGTGTTAGAGCCATTGTAGTCCACAGAGAGGCCGCCGCCAACATTTAGATACTCGATATCGCAGATCTTTCGCGCTTTGGCATAGACCCTTGCCGCCTCATTCATGGCGTTCTTGACGGTGCGGATATCGGTGATCTGGGAGCCGATGTGGAAGTGGAGCATCTTCAGGCTGTCCTTGAGACCTCTCTCATCCAGGATTCTCATCAATTCTAAGGCCTCGCTGGTGGATAGGCCGAACTTGGCTGACTCTCCTCCCGACTCCACCCACCGGCCGGAGCCGCGGGCGAAGAGCTTCACCCTCATGCCGATTCTGGGAACCACCCCCATGGCATCGGCGTACTTCAGGATGTCATAGATCTCCTCGAAAAGGTCCACCACGATGATTATATTATTTAGATTATGAATGCTCAGGGCGAGGCGGAGGTAATCCTCATCCTTATAGCCATTGCAGATGAGAGGGGCATATCTGGGCAGGCCCAAAGAGAGGGCGGCAAGGAGTTCGGCCTTGGTTCCCACCTCCATGCCGATCTTATGTTTGGCTCCGTATTTGATGATATACTCGATGACCTCCTTTCTCTGGTTCACCTTCATGGGAAAGATGGGCTGGTAGCTGCCCGGATATTCGAACTCCTCTATCGCCCCCATGAATGCCCCGGTGATCTCATCTATCCGGTCTTCCAGCATCTGGGGAAAGCGGAGGAGGACGGGGAACTCCAGGTCGCGGGACGTCTCTATCTCCTCAATGAGGTCCATGATGTCCACGGATTGATAGATATTCTTCTTGGGTAAGACTACCACATTTCCCTTGTCATTGACAGAAAAGTAGCCGTTGCCCCATTTTTCTATTCCATACAGCTCAATAGAATCCTCAGCCGTCCACATATCTTTTCGCCCTCTTCATCTGCTGCCTGCCCCTAGATCTGAATCTTCCTTCATCTGCTGCCATCCCCTGCTTCCGGATAAAAATCACAATCAACGAACATGCGGCCTGTAGCGTTTCCGCTATGCGAGGCCTATCTCATCGAACCTTGCTTAAGAGATCTTATAGGTATATAAAACTTAATGATGAAGGCCTTTTCTCTCGATTGCGCTTTGCATCCGGCCGGTGGGCTCTCCCGGGATTTTATCTCATCCCTCTGGGCACGAAACGCTTTTAGGGTTATAACATGAATAATAATTACAAGTGATGGCTATGAAGCTAAAATTGCTCTTGTTTTTGGCGGTCCTATTGCCTCATCTTGCCGGGGCAGAAGAGATCGCGGTAGGACAGGGAGAAAGGATACAGGATGCTATTGATAAGGCGACGCCTGGTGACCTGATCGCTGTCCAGAGCGGCACATATCATGAGAACCTGAAGGTGAACAAGATGCTGACCTTATCGGGCGTGGACACGGGAGGCGGAAAGCCGGTCATCGATGGGCAGGGAATGGGCTCTGCTGTCACCCTCAGCGAAGATGGGATCAGGTTTGAAGGATTTGTGGTGACGAATTCCAGCCGACCTAGAGAGCAAAGTGAATTTTATAAAATTGTGCCTGAGGGGATCGATCCCGAACAGGCATTCGCAGGCATTCTCATAGAGGGCTCGGATAATTGCACTGTTGAAAATAATACTGCTATTCTCAACGATGTGGGAATCCTCCTCTGGAAAGCGGATGGCAACAGGATAACAAAGAACACCGCCAGGGAAAATAGATATGCCGGGATCGGCCTTTCCGAGCACTGCAAAAACAACACCATCTCAGGCAACAGTGCGGTAAAATCCATTCCCGGTGACGGGATCCGGGTATCCGGCTCTAACAACACCTTTATCGATAACAATGCCAGCGAGAATGCTTTTTACGGAATCATGCTCTGGGAATCGCCGAGCAACGTCGTGCAGGCAAATACTGCTCACGATAACGGATACAGCGGCCTATGGCTTTATACCTCCCCCGGAAACACCGTCGCAGAGAACAACTTCAGCCATAACAATGAGAGCGGCATATCCGTCTGGGACTCCAGCGACAATAGCACCATCTCGGAGAACGATCTATACAACAACACCAGATACGGCATTTATATAAAGAGTTCCTCCAATAATTCGATCCTGAGCAACGATGTAATGACGAATGATCATTCGGGGATTGGGCTTCATATGTCCAGCGAAAATACTGTGATAGCCAACGATGTCGCTTATAATCCGAGCGGGATCGTTCTCTTTGGCGGGAGCAACTATAACCTGGTTTTGAACAACTCAGTCTCCAATAGTGAGCACTATGGCATCCAACTCACGGATGCGAGCAGCAACACCATCGCCAAAAACCAGGCCTGGCGCAATGGCGGCGGCGGAATTGGCCTTTACTCATTCAGTGACGATAACAAGATCGAAGGGAACAACGCCAGCTACAACCAGTTCAACGGCATCGATCTGGATGACTGCCGCAAGAATGTCGTGAAAGAGAACAGGGCAGATTATAACGAATGGGGAGGAATCGGCCTCTACTTCGGCTGCGAGGAGAATTCCATTGAGGATAACGAAGCAGGATACAACAATTGGGCCGGCATAACCCTGGGAGAATGCAACGACAACGTCGTGGCCGGCAATAACGTCACCCGAAATGCTCTGGGCGGAATCAAGCTTCAGAAGTGCCATGACAATCTGCTCTTTCACAACGACCTGGTCGAGAACGCCATGGAGGGGGCTGCCATCAGAATAACGTCTCCTCTGGTCAAGTCCCTCCTCGAATCGTCCGGAGACCTCAGAGACAAGAGAGCAAAAAATGCCTACGATGATGCCACCAACCAGTGGGACAACGGCACCCTCGGCAACTACTACAGCGACTTCAACTGTACCGACTCCGATGGCAACGGCATCTGCGACTCTGAGCACCCCATTTCCGGGGGCGAGAGCGTGGATAGATATCCATTAGCAGGACCAAAAAACGGCCGCTGAATGGATGGGGAATTAATGGGATCCTGGATCTCAGCGGGCTGAAAGGGATGGTCGAGGAAGAAACGGCTACTGCTGGAGATGGAAAATCCTTAAGAGTCTCCAGGCCGATCCATTAGCAGAGGCAGAAGAGGGATAGAATGGAACACAATCACGGTCATGACCTGATCTGCAATGGAGAGCGGACCAGGACGACGATCCCCATGAAGGACCGGGGCGTGGCTGAGCTGGTCGGCGACATGAGCAGGATGGGCTTTCAGGGAGGCCAGCTCGGCACATCCCTGAACATCTGGCAGAGGATGATGGACGAGGATGTCACCATCTTCCTGGGACTGGCGGGGGCGATGGTTCCCGCGGGCCTGGGCGAGTTCATAGCCTATCTACTGCGGGAGAGGAAGGTGGACTGTCTGGTGAGCACCGGTGCCAATCTGTTCCACGACCTGTGCGAGGGTCTGGGGATAATTCACTTTCAGGGGAGTTCGTGTGCTGACGACGCCTATCTGAATGAATGCAAGATCGACCGGATATACGATGTCTTCGTCTCGGAGATCGAGCTGCATAAGGCGGACAACCACATATCCGATTTCGTCAAGGGTCTGGACCAGGACCGGCGCTACTCCTCTCGCGAACTGATGGAGATGGTGGGCAGAGATCTTCCCGATACCACCATTCTCGGTGCCGCCCAGAAGGCCGGTGTTCCCATCTTCGTTCCGGCTTTGGGAGACAGCTCCTGGGGCATAGGGATGGTCATGGCCCTGCGCGATGGGTGTAGGGTTTTGGTCGATCAGATCAAGGACGTGGACGAGATCACCAGGATCGTGGAGAGGTCCGCCCAGACAGGCGTGATCTATATCGGTGGCGGGGTCCCCAAGAACTTCATCCAGCAGACCGAGGTCATCGCGGAGCTGATAGGCAACTACACCGGAGGGCACAGCTATGCCATTCAATATACCGCTGACTCCCCCCACTGGGGTGGCCTCTCAGGCTGCACATTTGAGGAGGCGGTCTCCTGGGGCAAGGTGAAAAAGGATGCGAGCCGGGTGCAGGTCTTCTCCGATGCCACCATCACTGTTCCCCTGGTGGTGCAGGCTCTGCAGGCCTCGGGCCACAGGCGAAAGAGCTTTCCGGTCTACAAATGGAGTGAGGGTGATCTCGAGCTGAGCTACAAAAAACCATAGACCTGCAACCTGGATTTCAGTCCCATAAAACCGGGACCTAAAAAATGTATTCAGAGGCCTGTGGCAGCAGCAAGCTGCAGGCTCTGATTTCTATCATTGTTGCCCTCCGCCAGCACCACCAGGTCCATATTATTCCAGAGGTAAATATATTTGAAGCTGTTACTGTCCTGGATATGTCTGATCTCCAGAGCATCATGGTCGTTGACTGTGGCATTGCCGAAGATATCTATCCCCCGGGCGATCTGCTCAGCGTAATCCTCCTGGGACCGGAAGTTATCGATGGCCGCCAGCGCCTGCTCTTCATCAGGCAGCCGGATGTATGTGATCTTGGCGTCAAAGGGCTGGCCGCCTTCCTTGGCCTCCCACTGGTATATTCCCACGGAGATGTTGAGCGGCTCTATCTTCTTTTCTCCGTAGAACTCGGTTATATAATCGGTCATATTCACATTGGAGTCCATCTCGGGAAGGGCGGCCAAAAGCACGAATCCGTCCGGCAAATTGGTCCTTGGAATCTCGGGATTGACTTCTATGGAATTGTCGCTCTCATCTGCAACGCAGCCCATCATCGTGGTTAAAAGCATGGATATGGACAGCACGCAAATCATCTCAATCAGTCTCATAGCTCTACTGATCGACGATTCAAGTCCATAAGCTTTGTGAGCCGAAGCAGATGCGGATTTATGAAAAATAATTTTTTGCGATTTTCACCCGATTATCGTGGCCGATTGGGACAATATATTCACTTCGGAGATCCTGCCCTCAACTTCCATGGAATCGCCGAATATGCCCTCAAGGATCACTTTACCGTCATGGACCATCATTCTGACCACACCCTCCATGACCTTATCCCGGACTCCACCTTTCAGGGTATAAATGGTTAGCTCGCACATATATCCTCGAAAACGATAAAACGGACCCGGCGGGATTCGAACCCGCGACCCCCGGGTTAGAAGCCCGGTGCTATATCCTGGCTAAGCCACGGGTCCGCGAATTTGTTTAGCCGCCCTTGGGCGGCATTTGACCTAGTGACTGCTTAAGCTGATCTTGAAGCTGAGTGAAGCGCCCTTGAATGCGCTCTTCTTGCTTGGCCATCGTCTTAAGCCTGATATCCATCATGTCCTTTCTCTCTTTCAGTTCCTCAGTCAGCTTTAATTTGTCAGCTCTGAAGAGAAGTTCGCCGACGCTCTTGTATATAATTGCATCGTCCGGGCTCTTCTCCAGCTCTTTCAGCGCCGCTTCGGTCTCTCTGATCAGACCCTCGATCTGGGTCTTCTGAGTCATGACAGCCTGAGCCTGCTGCTGGAGCTGCTGAAGCTGAGCCAACTGGTTCTGTATCTGCGGAGGCAATTCGCCACTCATAAACTCACCATCTCAATTGCGATCTTGACCAACCTGATCCAGGTATTTAAGGCTGCCCGAAGGGAGACCACGTCCTGGCCTGAGATTTTCAGTCTTACAAGGCCAGGCTCCCTGGCCAATTGGACATTCGACCGGTGGATCTCGTCCTCCAGCTCCGGTGCCAGCGCCTCATATACCTCTTCGGAATGAGGCGTCTGGAAGATCATCTCTGCCCAGCCCTTCATAGTCTCAGACTGAACCTGACCTCGCCATCGTCCATGAAATTGATCCTGCCAGATGCCACGGAAATCGTTCGCCCCTCCGGATCGGGCGACTCCGACCACTCCAGCTCAAAGAACCGGGCAATCGCAACCGCCTGGATGGCCGGTCCGGTTACTACGGGCACATCCCTCTTCAACCGTCCTCCCGCGGGCTCGCCCAGCAGCCGGAAGGAGAGTAATTCTTCTCCGGCTATCGAACGCTTGACCAGGCCCTGGGGATTGCCATGATCCTCCACCACCACCAGCCAGGTCTCCTCCCCCGAGAATCCCTGCTTTCCCCGGTTGAGATAGGGGAGAGAGAGGAATGCCGCCAGCGCCCGGCCAAACCTCCTCGTCTTGGAAGAAGGGTCGCGCGAGGTGGTGAGCAGCATCAGACGGCTTTCAACTTCTTGACCGTGGTGGGCCTCTCCTTCATCAGGATCCTGTGGCCGCAGTAAGGACAGCGTATGCCGCTGTACTCGTAATCAATCTCCACGATCTTCTTGCATCTGGTGCACTTATAGGCCATCTTCTAATCCGCCTCAAGGCTCTTTTTGAGAGACCGCAACACGGAGCGGCCTAAAGAGGTCTCGGGCAGGAAGGAACCGCCTGCAAAGGTATATCCGCATTTGCTGCAGCTCCAGATGGCTGTGCTCGTCCGTCTCACTCTATTCCTTCCGCATTGTGGGCAATCATATGAGGCCTTGCTCTTCTCCTCGAGGTCGGCCACGAGCTTTCTTGACTTGCGGCCGTATCTCGGGCCAAACCTGGCTGCCGATCTGCTCTTCTTACCTTTTGTAGTCTGCTTTGCCATGATCTTTACTTCCGTTTAAGCTTCCAGAAACTTTTCCCGGATTTCTTTCGCCTTCTCACATGCTATATCAAGGATGCGGTAGACCTGCTCTGGCTTGAGCATTCCTGTGCCGCTCTTCTGCATGCCGCAGATCTCTCCCTTTGCCGTGGTGATGACGGTGAGCTTGGTGTTGGCTATCGCCTCCTCCTCCACACCGGGATCGAACATCAGCACATCGGAAAACTCAATGGCCGTCGTGGCTATGGGGATATCTCTGATGGGCAGGATATAATCCTCGCCCAGGCCGAACCTCGACGCAGGCACCTTGGTGCATAAAAGGGCCGCTATCGCCCCCAGGGAGGCGGCATCGAGGATGTTTCCGCAGTCGTCCAGGATGTGCACATCGATGAACACTATCCAGACCTGCTTTCCTGGCTCAATGCATAGAGCTTCCAGGTCCACTGCCTTGGATTCGCGCACTCCCCGATCCACCACTCTGGCCAGCTCTATTCCCACCTCATTGGGCGGTCCGGGCTCGAATGAGGGCGAAGCCAGGGGCACAAGCTCTGCATTGGTGATTATGACCCCCCGGTTGGGAGAATCCTGGAAGGGCTCTCCGGGCTGCATCTTCACGCCCACCAGGACCTGGCTGGACCCCAGCTTCACCAGAGCGCTGCCTTCCGCCTTGCGGATGACGTCTCTCTCAATGGATATCTCCCGGTACTGCTCGAAGCTCCGGCCGTCCATTCTCTCTCCTTTCAAGAGAAGGTTGTAGATGAAATCCTTCTTGATCTCGGAGATGACGCTACTCACAGAGATGCACCTCCTCCCGGCCAGAAGCTGCTGATATCTGGCTGTATTTCTCCACTAACGCCTGCCTTTGCAGCTCATAGATGTCCTTTGCTCCTTTCATGGCCATCTGGACTGCCTGATGGAACTCGTCTACTGTCAGGTTGCCGTCCATCTGCATCAGGGTGATATTGCCATTGGGAGTCATGGCAATGGGCAGATCGGCCTGGCCGAAGTTGTCCTCCTCTTTCATCGGGTCCAAGACGATTGTGTCTCCAACCTTTCCTGCCGCGCAGGAGGAGATCATGCTCTTCATGGGAATGCCCGCGTCCGCCAGGGCGACAGCCGCGGCATTTATGCCTGCGGTTCTGGTTCCTGCATCTGCCTGTAGCACCTCCACAAAGACGTCGATCACCGACCGGGGGAAAAATGAGGTCAGGATCACCGGTTCTAAGGCCTCCCGGCTCACCTTGGACAGCTCATAGGACCTGCGGTCCGGCCCGGGACGTTTTCGCTCCTCCACCGAGAAAGAGGCCATGTTGTATCTGTAGCGCACAATGGCTCTGGTTACCTCCTGCAGGTGTCTGGGGTGAACCTCTCTTGGCCCGTATACTGCCGCTATGACCTTATTTCCTCCCATCTCGATGTAGCACGAGCCGTCAGCTCTGGCCAGGACTCCCACCTCGATCTTCACCGGCCTGAGCTCGTCGGCTCGCCGGCCGTCCAGGCGGAGTCCATCTTTAAAAAATGATATGTCATTCTCATCCATAGCGATCAACTTCTGGCCTCTTTCTCTGCCTTGAGGAAGTTCACTATCCTGTCCGTCAGGCCATTGGTGTGTGCTTCCTTCTCTATCAGGGCAATGGTCTTGAGTGCCAGATCCGTATCATCTGCACAGCCGTTGATCCAGATTCTACCGTTCTGGCCAACGAATATGCTGCAGTTTACCTCTTTTTTCAGCATGCTGATCATGGAGCCGCCCTTGCCTATCAACCTCGGCACCCGGGTATGGCTGATCTCTATGACCTGTCCGGTCCTGATCGGGCCCAGCTTCCGGTCGTTTAGGGTTAGCTCCACCTTCATCGTGGGATCCACATCCTTCACCCGGGTCATAATTGAGCTGCCGATGCGCAGATATTTGGACATCTCATCCGATTCGATCCTCTTGGGAAACTCCGAGATGTGCAAAAGCCCGTCGTATGGTGAATTTATGTCCACGATCCAGTTGGAGAAGGTTATGTCCTTCACCACTCCGATTACGTTGTCCCCTGGAGCGGGCAAATACTTTCCCGCCAGGGGTATGACATTTATCTTATCCCTGTAGTTCGCAAGTCCGTAAAGCAAGGAGTAGACGCTACCATCTTTGATATAAGTCCCCTCGCCCGACCTCTTGGCATCCTCAGAGAGAAGATCACCTGGTACTACCACCTTGCGATCCATGCGCTTCCTACTCCATTCTTAATGCTTAAGAAGCTTCGTCTCGGCCTCGCCTTTGGTCAGCCGGTTGACCAGGTCGTAAAACTCCGTCTGCATGCCCGCTGGTATCTGGACCACTCCGATCCAGGCGCCATTGTTCTGCCAGGCCTCGCGGGTTAGCCTGCCAAAGGCGGAGATCTCTCCATAGGCCTTGGGAGCATATTCAGGCGGGACCTTGACCGCCACCTCCACCTCTTCGAATCGTATGGGGATGAGAGGGCGAATGGCCTTCATCACAATCTTGACCAGCTCGTCAGTGGATTTGGTGGGATCGATATTGACGCGGGCCTCGGTCATGGCCTGATCGATCCGGCCAGGGGGATGAGGGGTTTTGGTCTGGGGATTGATGGCATTTCTGGCGATGACCTCAATGACCTGCCTTCTCTTGTTCTCCAGGAACCTCTTTCTCTGCTCAGCGGTAAGGCTGATCTCTCCCTTTTTGATGATGACCGGGGCGATGGAGAGGGGCTCGGTGGTTCCGAAGGCCTTTTGCAGGTCTTCCTCCGGACTCCTGTCTCCCCGGGAGGCATTCTCGAAGACATCCTCCACCGCCAGGATATCCTCCAGGTTGACGCTATCTCCTCTTTTAAGGGCGAGAGCCCCATCCGGGTCCACCAAAACCTCGAAGGTGGTTCCGTGGGTCTTCAGCCTGGCGGGTACGGCGTCATCCAGTCTGACCATCCTTATGCCTCTCCTTCTTCACCTTTGCCTGGTTCTACCTTATTGGAGGCCACAGTCGCTTTCATGCGCTCCACATAGTCGCTGACCTCTTTTTCCGTCAGCTTGTAAAATAGCCGGTCAGAGAGCTTGATGATGCCGATCTCAGTGGTTGCAGCCTCCACCTTGCCCTCGGCTGCCCTGTAAAGAGCCTCCAGGCCCAGGAGAACCGCCTCATCCATGGTCAGGTCTTCTCTGTACTTCTCCTCGAATACCTCCATCACCGCGGCTCTGCCTGCTCCGATGCCAGTGGCTTTGTACTCCAGCAGAGCGCCGGAGGGGTCGGTCTCAAAGAGGCGGGCTCGATCCTCCTCTGCACCGATGATGAGCAGAGCGGTTCCAAAGGGACGCACACCGCCGTACTGGGTGTACTGCTGCTTGAAGTCGCAGATCTTCTTGGCCAGGGCCTCCACCCCTATCGGCTCATCGTAAACCAGGCGATTGATCTGGCTTTCCACCCTGGCCCGGTCGATCAGCACCCTGGCATCGGCAACCAGGCCGGATGTGGCCGCGCCGATATGGCTGTCAATCTGAAAGATCTTCTCAATTGACTTGGGTTCCATCAGCCTGCTGGTGATCCTCTTGTCCACCAGCACGGCCACTCCGTCCTTTACCTTAATGCCCACTGCCGTAGTTCCTCTACGGACTGCCTCGCGGGCGTATTCAACTTGAAATAATCTGCCATCAGGGCTGAATACAGTGATAGCCCTATCATAACCCATCTGCGGTGCCATCTGCATCCTCGTGTCCTCCACATAAATCAAAAGAGGTCAGTCCCAGGTATCTGGTGTCTGATCCTTTGGTCCATTCGCTGTCATCTGGACAGAGATCGACCTGCAGGCCATGGGTGCGAATAATGCACCCGGATACTTCTTTCAGCTCGATTCTTCTTCTGTCGCAATCGCCGTTTATTTTACTTATAGGTGGTAAATACTTTTCTGTGGCTGATTTAATCGTCCCCGAGATCCCTTTTACCTGCAGTGCCGCTCTGATTCCCTGGATGGAATGAATTGAGGCCAAAGTGGCTCTGGTCTGATCTATTCGCTTATGATTAAAACGCAATATTCCCCGCTGGCCATCAAAGGAGATCAGATGGAGCCTGTTCTCTCCGCTGCCGATATCGCCAAAGAGGGATTGCTGATTGATCTGGATCTCTCTGATCAGATCTCTGCCCTCTATCTCCCCTTCTGCCTCCAGCTGGAATATCATATATCTCCTCCTCATTCTGAGGACGGGCAGCCTGCTTCTCAAAGCAGTTCCACCCCCGGGCTGGGCCAGGATCGGCGGTTGAGGGCCAGAACGTCCCCGGCCAGGGACAGGGCACCGCAGGCCTCCTGATGCTCGAAGCCCACCACTTCAGCCAGAGCGATCAGGTCCCGGGGAGAGCGGAGGTCCAGGTGGGAGCTGGCCCCGGCGGTGAGCATCAGACCCAGGTCGAACTTCCGTGCTAGCTGCAGGTTTCGCCCCAAAGCCTCCAGCCAGCGAGAGCGATGCCTTGCTGATAGACGAAAGAAAGGGCCCAGATCAAATCCTATCGCCACCTGGTTCAGTTGGGCGGCGCGGGCGGCGGCAATGCCCAGAGGCCTCCTGCTGTCGCAGGGGGGGATCAATACATCGACATTGGGGTCCTCGCTCGCTGTGCGCACCAACTCCTCAGTTGTACCTCTAACCATGAGGAAAGGGTATCTCGCCCGCAGAGATCCAATCCGGCTGCGCAGAGATCTGGCATCCTTTGCCGTCACATCCGCCCCGATGGCCACATCAATTACCCTTATCTTCTCCGCCGCCTCTGGACGGAAGATATTGCCGGGCTCTTTGTTGCAGATTATGATTCCCCCGTAGCCCAGGCTTTTCGCCTTCAAGGCCATGCGGCTGGCGGAGGATGATCCCTCTGGATAGGCCCTCAGGCATTCATAAAAGCTCATATGAGCTCACTTAGGATCCTGATGGCCAGATCGCGATTGGAGGGATAGGTCTTGATCAGAGCGGAGACGTCCAGAGCGTCTTTCGAGTCGGTCAGGCGGAAGAGGCCTCTGTAGGCGGCCTGCTTGTCCAGGCGGAGGTGGAAGTGACTTGCACCCTCCAGCCGGTCCGGTATCTCCTGATGAAGACGAGAGCAGTCCTCTGGGGGTAGCTGCTCACGCAGAATTTGAAAAAAGGCCTGCCCCTCCTTTCTTCTCAGAGAGGCCTGGAGAATTTTGATCTCATTTCCGAAATGGCCTAAAGCAGTATCCGAGGATATTCGATCCAGAGGAACGAAGATGCTCAGTGCTTCGCGCACGCGCTCCTCGTCCTCAGTCGACGCCACAAAGGCCCGAAAAGAGACCTTATCGATCAATGCTCACTTTCCTTTGCCATCGTGGGCTCTGATGCCCGGTCTGGTCTTCTCAGTGCCAGAGCCCTTATGCCTCTGGCCTCTGCCCTTGCGGCCGGCGCTGGTCTTGCCCCGCACCGCTCTGCCCCGGTGGACATTATCTGAAACCCAGCACAGGTCCTTGTCGCTCTTGATGGATGTGGAGTGGGGGTCGACCAAGATAACCTCATAGAACTTCTGCTTGCCGTCCTCTGCCACCCAGTAGGAGTTCAGGACCTCCATGTTGCGGTACCTTCTTCCTGCCCGCTCCTCGGCGATCCTCTGAATGGACTTGGCCATGGTGATGGTGTTGACTCCCATCTTGCTGGTCTTTCTGTTTCTCTCATAACGGGACTTTCTTCTGCCGCCCCGCCTTACCTTGACACGGGCCACGATTATGCCCTGCTTGGCCTTGTAGCCGAGAGCCCGCGCCCTATCCAGTCTGGTGGGCCGCTCGATCTTCTGCACTGTGCTCTCCTGACGCCAGGCCTTGAGCCTGTCCTGCCTCAGCGCGCCCACGTATCCCTCTCGGGGAGAGGACCAGGCGTCGCCGATATAGCTGTAAAAAGATCTCATCTATATTCACCTTGGCCGGTTCGACCTAATGGTCACATTCCGGAACTAGGAGGGTGGAATGGCTGATAGGAGATAAAGGTTTGCCAGGGATCAATCGATCCCGATACATTAATTCAAGCTATGCTTTCCACTTTATGCTGTTGCCCTTGATCTTCAGTATCCCCCTCTTCTCCAGGGAGCGGGCGATCTCCCCCGCCGCCCCGCTGGCGTCAATGCTCAGGGTGAATTTGTCGCCGACATCAAGAAAGCACCTCTCGGCAAAATCCTCAGTATCTATCTTCCCTTTCTCCGGAAACTCCACCAGGTCCTTCACCACCTCTCCCAAAGCCATTATCTCTAGATACTCCTGGTAGAATTCCTCCTGAAAATCCTCATCAATATCCTGGAAGAGGGCGGAAGAGGACTCATCTATTCTTACCTCATACTTTTTTTCCAGGTCCACCTCCAGCCTTTCCCTAAGCATAGGGTCCTTGGGATCAACATCTTTTAAATCGACATTGATGCTGATCACTGGATCATCAAACTGGTCGCCTATTGGAGCCCCCGGCTCGAAATCGTTGAGATCGATGAGGCTCTCGGCAAAATCCATGGCCACTATGAAGAATGCCAGGGATTTCATCAGCTCTTCTCTGGTCTCTTCATCCGCCTCCTTTGATTTCAGCTCATTGATTCTCTCTCTCTTGCCTCTCCACTCCGGGTCCAGCTCAGTCATATACAGATCTCGAATATCCTTCTCAAGAGGCGCCTTTTCTAGCGTTGTCCTCATAGCGGAGATAAAGCTCTCATGCCTTTCTGTTAGCTTGCCCCGCGCTCTCAGTTCACTGGCTTTGCCCTGCAGAGCAGTTGTAAAATCTGATTGGGCGGTGACCAGGGCTTTAACATCCACCTTAAAGCCGGCATCCTTCAGATAACCGGCAAGACGCATGGCATCTTCTTCGTAGTATTCTCCCACCTTGAACATGATGCGGGATTTCTGTTCATTGCATATGAGGCTTGCCAGAGACTCTTTGACTATTAGCCCGGCTAAAAATTAGACGTTAAAAAATAGAATACCACAAAAATTAATAAGATCAGAAAAAATTAGATAATAAAAAGAATAAAACCAAGAAAAAGGATCAGACCAATTTGTCAGCTTTCAGTTCAAACACAAGCAAATATCTTATCCATCTCGCTGTGGAACTCATTAAATACCCGTGTCAGCTCCGCTCCCTTAGGAGTGGTCTTGTAAATGACTTTAGAGCCCGCAGAAACTGCTTCTACAAGCCCATTATTTATCAAATGCTCGATATAGGGCTTTGCACTGGCGGAATTCAAATTTGCCTGATAGACAATCCGGGTCTTGCTCGCCCCGTTCATGCAAAGCTTCAGAATCTCCGATGCAATTTTATCATTAGTCCTTCTCTTCAGGCTCATTTAACTTCGACCTCATTCTATTGATGTCCTCGATGAATTATATAGACGATTATGTTCATTCTTATCAGAATACTGTAAAGATACATCTTAATAGAAATAAAAATCTATCATAAGAATCAATAAACCATCGACAAATTATTATATTATTAAAATATACTGGATATCTTCTGATAATAATTAGATAACAATTTATACCATGATGACTCAAATGTATCTCAGGAGGGAAATCATTGTATGTAAGACTTTCAACGATTACTGCAATACTTATTTTGTTTCTGAGCGCAGCCTCAATTGCCAGCGCAGGCAATTACATGTACGAAAAATCCTCCCTGAAGGGAGCGGGATACAAGAGCAAGGAAATGGTCATCTCTACTCAGATAGGATTTAATGGATCCAAGCTTGTTGAAAAAAATTCCGGAAGCGGGAATATAATCACCGATCGGACGGAGCTGGAGGCAGAGAGGCAGATCGGCAGCAATTGCGGTGGGAGTGCCAACGTCATGCTCTCATTCTGGTTTGATCCAGAGAATAAGGAACCCAACTTGCCACAGGATCTCGAACTGGGAGTGGGAGACTTTGGCCCCTGGGGGCCCTGGACTTATTGGGACGATTTTGCACCTTTCCATCTGAAATATAGATACCGCCAGTGGCCAACTGGCTTTGGCCCCATGGATTACATCAACTACACCAAGCAGGCGGAGTATGAGTATATGCCGGCTAGCTATCAGACCGGAACATATGATCAGAAATGGACCGATAAGCTCTGTCTGCAAAACTACCGGATCGGAGCTGCTATGACTGAGATGTACACCCATGCCGAGCACCTCCAAAAAAACACCGAGGTCAGGACCAGAAGCTACCGGACTGAAAACTATTCATTTAGTATTACTGCAGAGGAGAACGAAACCAGGCGTCACTTCAGCATCCAGTATCCGCCTGTACCCTGCTGCACCGGAGTCCTCGAGGCCAACCTGAACAGCAATGTCATAGGCACAGCTCATATCGGCTGGATCTCCAGGGACCATGAGCCCAGCAGCGCTCTCAAGGGCAGACATGCTGAGTACGGCAGATCAGTTGAGGACCTCACGGGAGTTTTTTCCATTGAGAAGTTCATCCAGCTCTGGGGCAACTCCACCTGCGGCACAATCAGCGTGGACTGGCTGCCCTGTGCATGAACCGTCTCTGGCTAATTTTTTCCAGCTCACAGCTCAATGGAAGAACAGCCAGAGGTCTCCCCACCAGGATCATTGGCTGGCCGGGAAAACGACCATCCAGGCCCGAAATCGTTCAGGCCAGGACCGATGCCGCTTCAACATGGTTGCGGCTCTTTTCCATGGTGCCCTCCAGGGCGACCCGCATCTGTTCTTTTTGCGTATCCTCGAACTCTCCATTCTCCAGAAGGTCCTCCATCATGCCGTTCAGAACGTCGTCCATGACCTCCATCTTGGCGTACAGCCTCTGCCGCTGAGACTGGTAATAATTGACCTGCAACTGCAGAACGGGATTAGCAGCCAGATCGCTTCCCAACAGATCTGAAACCTCTTCCTCCGCTCTCTTTGCAGCGTCCTTGATCTTATTGTACAGGCCCAGCCAGAGGAGAATCGAGGAGGAATCCAGCTTCTGCAGCCGGGGCATCATCCTCCCAAACCTCTGGGAGAGCTTGATCAGATCCTCATTGGCAGAACGAATAGCATCCTGATTTGCGGCCAGGCCGGATGCAAGCCTGGCAATTTCTGGAATCTTGGACATCTGTATCACCAAAGTCTCATCATTGTCACACTACCGGATAGCTATGCCAGGTAGCCGAAAAAAGATAAAGGCAAGCCGCGCGGGGCGAAAGTGATGGTTAGGATGCTATTAATAGCAGATAGAGGATTTGAGATTCAGAGATGAGATCTGCTGGCGATCAAATAAAAGAGGTACGAAGGCTCTGCCACCAGCTCTGCCCCGCCTTATGCATAGAGGAGAAAAGAGAGGGCCGCCACAAAGAGCTGCTGCGAAATCGCCCCCACTGGTCGGTGTCAAAAAAGGATGAGCAGTTCCAACAGATAGATCTGGGTGAGAAGGTGCCTTTTGACATCTCCCTTCCCCTGCCGGCCAGGGATGAGAGGGAGGGCTCTGACCTGGGGGTCAATCTATTTTGGGAGCGGTTCCGCTGCCAGCAGTGCGGTTTGTGCTGCTATACCCCGGGAGCGGGACTACTGCTCGAAAAGGAGGATTTTGATCGAATCGCCGGAAAGATTGGGAAGAGGAAGCTTGAGCGGCTGAGCAGATTCGACCGATCCCGGAACGTCTGGATTCTCAGGCAACCCTGCCCCTTCTATGACCGGGCCAATAGAGGCTGCAAGATCTATGAGATCCGGCCTTCGACCTGCCGCAAATATCCACTCCACCCTCCACTGAATGATCTGCCCTACAATCTGGCAGTGGACGCCTTCTGCCCCGGCGCCCGCCTCTTTGCTAAGGAGACTCTGGAATGGTGGATCATCTGCGAGAACCACTGGGCAGGGATTCTGGCCGGGATGGAGCGATCCCGAAAGACTTCCCCGGATCATGATGGCTAGATAGAGACGATCAGGAGATCATTCCCTCTCCGATCATATGATCCACAATCTCGGAGAAACCCTCGCCGAAATCCTTTTCAGCCACATAATTGGAGATCGCTTTCAATCCTGGGCTGGCATTGCCCACAGCAGCCCGAAAGCCCGCCCGCTCAAACATCGGCCGGTCGCTCATGCTATCTCCGATGGCGGCAAACTCGGATAGCTCCAGGTTCATCCGTTTCGCGATTCTCTCCAATCCTGTTCCCTTATCGACCTTCTTGTCTTTGATATGCACTGCAAATGCAGTGTCAACGATATCTACCGGCAGACGGAGTTCATGGGCCCGCTGGACCAGGGCCGGCACATCGAAGTCACGGCTCAACACCACATCCGTAAATCTGTATTTATGCAGAGGGGAGTCGTACTTCTTTAGAGAGAATTCGCCGGATAGCTTCCGGAAAGCATCCTCGCATATCTTCTGATCGGCCAGGATCTCCAGGTCGTCCTCAGAATGGGATAGTACCCCGCCATTCTCTGCTATGAATATCCGGGGAGTGCCCAGGAGAACGGAGACCGTTCGGGAGAAGCAATGGGTGTTTCCTGTGCTCAGGATAACCGGCACCTCGAGCCTTCTCATGGCCTGCAGAGATGCCGGGCTGAGCACACGCTTCATATCAGTCAGGGTGCCATCGATATCCACAGCCAGGGCTTTAATCATATTGTCTCAGATCTCCATGATCATCATATCCCAGCCCACGATGGTTGGCGCTCCGGAGAATTCTATCACCTGCTGGGCCATCTCGTCTTCGTGACCCTCCGCCTGAGGATACAGATGGGTGAGAACCACCCTTTTCAGATCATAATCACTGAGCATATGACCGAGCTTGCGGGGAGTGGTGTGATTGGTGACATCGAAGGGCTCGGGAAACGAGCACTCATGAATGAGCAGGTCTGAGCCGTCTGCGAGAGCTGCCACCCGGGCCGAGGGCTCTGTGTCTCCTGAGTAGACGATCACCTTATCTTCTCCCTCCAGCCGAAAGGCCAGGGCGGTGATGCTGTGGCGCGCCTCCTCGGCAAAGATGTCAAAGCCCTTGATGGAGAAGGAGTCCATGGGCTTGAGTTCCTGCACCTCATACTCCATCTTCTCCAGGTTGGGGTAAGCGCATCGAAGGATCTCCAACCAGTCTCCCGTCCCCACGGGACCGTATATCGTCAATCCGGATAGGCCGGAGAGGTAGCGCCCATTGGCCAGGGCGAGAAGATCGTGCACATGATCCAGGTGCAGATGACTGAGCAGCACGGTATCGATCTCTTCCAGACCGGCACCCATCTGATCCAGGCGCAAGAGAGTGCCCGCTCCGCAGTCGAGGAGCAGGGGAAGATCGTTCTCCATCAGTATCGCTGCCTGGGAGCGCCCGGGCTGGGGGATGCCGACGCCGGTGCCCAGGAGAGTGATTTTAAGGCTCATCGTATTACCCTTAACTCATTACCACATCAAATTGCCTTATCGCATTACCCAATCGAGTGACTTTCTCAGGATCTGATCATCACCAGCAGCATCTTGAATCTGCTGGTTGCCCTGAGGGCATGGGGCTGGCCCGCGGGCAGGATTATGCAGTCTCCACTGGCCATATTATAGGCCGTTCCGGAGATGGTGATCTCCACCTGGCCATCGATGACATTCACCAGGGCATCAAAGGGGGCGGTGTGCTCGCTCAGGCCCTGGCCGGCATCAAAGGCGAAGATGGTGGCAGTCCCAGTGCTCTTGCGGATGATCTCCCGGCTGACCACTGAGCCTTCCTGATATGCTACCAGCTCTTTAAGTTTCTCCACCTTTGGTGTTGGTTTCTCGTTCTCCTTCTCTATCAGTTGAATTCCTCCTTGCTCTCAGATCAATTGAACAATTCCTTGAGCCCTGGCTTTCTCATACATTTTTCTATCCAGGGTCAAAAGGCTTACTTCATCTCTCCTTGCCGCGGCCAGGAAAAGGGAATCATAAAATGAGATTTTATTGTCCAGGGCAATATCATATGCCAGCGTAGCAAGATCGGCTGAGGGAATCATTGTGCAGGAGTGGATGAATTCCAGGCATTTGGAGAATGACGCCCTGGCAGAATCATTGCTTTCTTGAAATATAGTGACCCTCTTCCAGGCGGCATTTCCAACTTCTGCTACAGAGAGATCAAGAACCAATGGGCTGATCGCTTCTACTGCTCTCTCCGCTCTTTCGGAAGCATCCTCCTGGAAGTAAAGAGCAAAGATGACCCCCGAATCGAGGACCGCTCTATCTCGCATCCCTATCCTCTCGGATCAATTCCGATGCGCCAACCCCTATATTCTTCGTAGCCTGTCTCAGCTCCCTGGCCTCCTTGAGCAGTGCCTGTCTCCTCTTCTCCCTTACCAGCTCCTCTACCGCCTGCCTTATGTCCGATTGCCAGTTGATGTCCTTCATCTCATCCATCATCTGCCGGACCTCTGCAGGGATGCGGATTGTGTACACACAACTTGTAGACATGAAAATATGTTTATGTTAAAGGTATATACAGATTGCTGCCCCATTCAATACATCAAAAATTTTTAAAGTAAGAACAACGGAGAATCTCAAAGGTGCAAAAATGTCCTCAAAAATGGCACAGACCTCTCTAATTATTGTCTCTCTCGATATCGATGAAGCCCGTCGTCCCAGAGCCAGAAGGTTGGCAGATGCGATTGCATTTGACGGTCATTTCATACGCGGAAAGGTCGCGAATCTCTCTCACGACATACGTTTCCAATGGATGGACCGCACCATAAATGTCGAGCTAAAGGACTTCTCCTTTGACGGACAGAGCGATTATGTGGCCTCGGTCATCAATAATTCAGAGGGCCGGCTTTATCAGCAGGTCTTGCTGGCGCGAGAGTTGGAAGATCCTTTCATAATCGTTGTATTAGGCGAGGATTCCGATGTGGCTTCTGCCATTGCCCGGTCTGTTGCAGCAATGGGTTTTCGCAGTCAGGAGGCAGAAGACAGGATCATTGAATACACTCATATGCTGGAGATCTTCGAGGCCAATTGCCTTGGCTGCAATATCCAGGTATGGAGGATGAAAGATAATCCCTTCGGGCGGCTGCTCCAGAGGGTCAGAAAGATCATGCAGGGTGGGGATTTCTTCTCTTTTCGCCCCCGTCCCGCAGAGGGAGAGCGAGAGTCGGCTGCCCTTTCCATGATTATTGGAAACGGCATGGGTCGGGCAAGGTCCAGGGCCATTTTAGAGAGGTTCCATCTCACCCTGCAGCCCAGGGGGCAGGAGACCTGCCTATGCGACTGCCCTGGAATCGGGCCCAGGATGGCTACTGTCATCCAGGAAGCTCTGGGGCTGCCTGACGAAATGATGGCTCGTCCGAGGTCGACAAAGGCCATTGGAGCTTTGGCAAAGACTGATGCAGTCATCGATCCGGTGAGAGAGAAGCAAAAGCCGCTGGAAAAGCCGGGGTTGGATTTAAGTATCAACAAAATGATCAATCCTGCAAATTTAGCTAAGAAAATTCAAGGTGATATTTTTGCAGGAGAGTGTGATCAGGGATCCTGCGCTGGCAGAAGCAGGGGAAAAGCGCATCGAATGGGCGCGCAGGCATATGCCGGTGCTGTAGAAGATAAAAGAGGAATTCGAGAGAGAAAAGCCGCTGAAGGGGGCGCGGATAGTCGCCTGTTTGCATGTGACTGTGGAGACGGCCAATCTGATCACCACCCTGGTGGCAGGGGGGGCAGAGGTGGCGGTGACCGGCTCTAATCCCCTATCCACCCAGGATGATGTAGCTGCCGCCCTGGCCGCCCGAGGCCTCTTCGTCTACGCCTTCCGAGGGGAGAACGAGAAGGAGTACTACGACTGCATTAAACGGGCCCTGGAACTGGAGCCCAATGTCAGCCTGGACGACGGCGCAGACACCATTGCTATCATCCACAAGGAGTATCCAGAGCTTGCAGCCCGGATGTTCGGCGGCTGCGAGGAGACCACCACCGGTGTGGTCCGCCTGCGGGCAATGGCCGAGGACGGTGCTCTGCTCTATCCGGTGATAGCGGTCAACGATGCCGAGACCAAGATGATGTTCGACAACCGTTACGGCACCGGCCAGAGCACATTGCATGGCATCATGCAGGCCACCAACTTCCTCTTCGCCGGCAAGACGGTGGTGGTAGCAGGATACGGCTGGTGCGGACGGGGATTCGCCATGCGAGCCAAGGGGCTGGGAGCGAACGTCATCGTCATTGAGATCGAGCCGCGCAAAGCCCTGGAGGCAGCCATGGACGGCTACAGGGTGATGCCGCTCATTCAGGCTGCGCCTATTGGAGACCTCTTCGTCACCCTCACCGGGGACATCAATGTGATCAGAAAAGAGCACTTCTCCCTCATGAAGGACCAAGCAATAATCGCTAACAGTGGCCACTTCAATGTGGAGATCGATATTCCCGCCTTAGAGAAGATGGCGCGGGAGAAGAACGAGGTGCAAAACAACGTCACTGAGTATAAGCTCGATGACGGCCGCCGGCTCTATCTGCTGGCCGAGGGCCGCCTAGTCAATCTCGCCGCCGCCTACGGCCACCCGCCGGAGGTCATGGACATGTCCTTTGCCAACCAGGCGCTCTCGGTGCGCTATATCGTGGAGCACGGCCGGAGCCTGGCGAAACAGGTCTATCCGGTGCCGGTCCAGATCGATCGACGGGTAGCTGAGCTGAAGCTCGCTTCCATGGGCCTGGAGACGGAGAAGCTCACTGCAGAGCAGGAGAAGTACCTGCACAGCTGGCAGATGGGAACCTGATGGAAAAGGGGGTAATGGCTATGGATCTGTTGAAGGAGAATCTGGAAGCTTATCTCAAAGGCCTCTTCGGCAAGGAGCTTTCCATCGTATCAGTGCGAAAGCTGGGGGAGACCATACCCACGGCCGAGGATGTGAAGGGATTCGGATACGGATCGCCCCTGATGGTGGACTATCAGATAGGGGGAATGGAATCCTCCTGTGTCCTCTCCACCATGCGGGTGCAACACGGCTTCGGCCACGACCACTTTTCAGACCGGGCGAGGATACTCATCTGGCAGAACGCTGCCTTCTCTCACCTGCCCAAACACGTTCGATCTTTAGATGTAGGCTACTTCACCCCAGAGGGAAGGCTGGTCTCGGCAGGAGACGCCAGCGAGTATTTTCTCCTCATGGAGAGGATCGAGGGAACGGAGTATTTCTTCGACCTGGAAAGGGTCAAAGAAGGGGGAGCAACAGATCTGGATCATCAGAGGGTCATAGCCCTCTCCGACTACCTGGCCGGGATTCATGCGAAAAAGAATGACTGCCCGCCATTATACCAGCGCAAGATCAGAGAGACCGTGGGGGACGGAGAATGCATATTCGGCATCCTGGACGACTATCCTGATAGCCCCACATTTCTGGATCCCGATGAGCTGCAAGATATCGAGAAGGTCTGTGTGGAATGGCGTTGGAGGCTGCGCAACAAATCCCACCGCCTATCCATGGTCCACGGCGATTTCCATCCCTGGAACATCATGTTCCGGGAGGGGGCTGATTTCTCCGTCCTCGACCGGAGCCGGGGAGAATGGGGCGAGCCAGCGGACGATATCACTGCTCTCGCCATGAATTATATATTCTACTCTGTGCAAAAGAGCCTGCGTTTAACCGGTGACCTGAAGGACCTCTTCGAGCTATTCTTTGAGAACTATCTCGATAAGACCGGTGACGACGAACTTCTGGAGGTCATAGCCCCATTCTTCGCCTTCCGGGCAGTGGTGGTGGCCAGTCCGACCTGGTATCCATTGCTCTCCGATGATGTTCGAAGAGCTCTCTTCAACTTCCTGGAGAACGTCATGGCATCTGAGAGGTTCAATTACCGGGATGTAAACGCCTACCTGGACTAAAAAAGAATGAAGAGCTATGCCTTCGAACTCTCGGGAGAGCATGAGTCGCTGCCCAGGTGTGAGGCTCTGGCACTGGTGGAGATATTCTCCGACCGCTACCAAGAGACATCCTCACTGGACCAGTGCCTGATCATTGAGGCAGAAGGCCTGGATGTTCAGGCTCTGGGAAGGCGGCTGGCCATGACCCACCGGATAATTGAGGTGATGGCAGTCTGCGATGCCGACCTGGAGGACCTGGCCAGATCGGTTGCTATTCTCCCCCTGCCCGACAAGAGCTACAGAGTCAGGGCGAAGAGAATCCGGAATGCCTCACCCGGTGCAGATGCTGTGGAGCATGAGATCGGAAGGGTGCTCTTTGGAAGAGGATTTCGGGCGGACCTGAAACGGCCGGAGCTGAACCTGAGGGCGATTATCACCAGCAAAAAGATCGTCCTGGGAATGGAAGCGGCAAGAGTGGATCGCAGCTCATTTGAGGCTCGCCGCCCCCATCTGAAGCCCTTCTTTCATCCCGGAGTGCTCATGCCCCGCATG
Organism: Methanothrix sp.; assembly: GCA_034679645.1. Classification (GTDB taxonomy): domain Archaea; phylum Halobacteriota; class Methanosarcinia; order Methanotrichales; family Methanotrichaceae; genus Methanothrix. The sequence goes on from JAXDAR010000114.1 coordinate 26,094, forward strand.
GCCCGCGCTCTGGTCAATCTTACTCAGATCCGGGAGGGTGAACGGCTGCTGGATCCATTTGCCGGAACGTGCGGAATTCTGGTTGAGGCATGTCTGATGGGCATTGAAGGCCTGGGGATCGAGGTACAGAACCGGTTGGTGAGAGGGGCTTTATGCAACCTGGAGGACCTTGATTGCACCCTGGTCTTGGGCGATGCAAAACGTTTGCCTCTAAAGGATTCCTCCCTTTGCGGCGCTGTTCTGGACACGCCCTATGGAAGGTCGGCCAGAATACTCGCCTCATCAAAAGAGAACCTCTTAAAAGAGAGTCTCGATGAACTGTTCCGGGTGATAAGACCGGGCCGGCGCATGGTTATTGTGGCCGATGCGCCCATCGAATCCCTGCTGACCGGTGCCGGATTTATTGTCATTCAGAGGCATACCGATCGGGTGCACAGGAGCCTGACCCGCTACATATCCCTCTGCGGGAGGGAGGAGCTAGAGAAGGGTGGGCATAATTGTCGCCCAGAGAGTTATGGGTAAAACATATCTTCGAAAGAAACTTTTAAAACTAAGCAAGACGAAACGGGGGAGTGAAGCGATTTGCATCGAACACTGGCTTGCTGCTAGCGCCACTGCCCGCAGATCAGCACTGGTGCAGGGATGTTGATCCAGAGATATGTCTAGTATATCTCTCTTTGAATTGCCTTCAGGCTCCCCAGCAGCTCCTCGCCCTTCTCAGTGGTCTGATAAACAAGGTTAGGTTCCCTTTTAGCGTTGATCAGTCCTCTCTCAGTGAGAAGCTTGAGGTACGGGTCAACCGTTCTGAAGTTGAGGTTCGCCTGGTATACTATCTTGGTCTTGTTTGCGCCCTTTGCACAAATAAACAATATCTGTGATATAATTAAATCCCTACTCCGCTTCATAGACTTTCCCTCATTTTTTATTATCTTTTTTTACAGGTTTGAGACAATTTTGCTTTAAATTGCCTGATTTGCTGAATTCAGCAGTCATTATATGGTCCAAAATAGGATATAAATCTGGTGGACCAAAGATATGGTAGAAAAATAAGAATATCAATTCAGAAAATCCAGGCTTCTGCTCAAATCAGGTCTTGATTGCGGAGAACGGATGAAAAGGATGGAATGGAAAGCGATTACTATGATTTAAAGGACCGGTGCAGAGGCACTTAGGCCTCTGCTGCTTCATAATCGGTATCTATGGTGTCCTGGAGGCCGTCCTCGGTATGAACGGTAACCATGCGCTCAGAGACATCCTGATCGGAGAGGATCTCTAAGAACCGTTTTGTGTAGCCGTCTCTCTCCGATGCCTTCTGGCTGTCAAAGATATTTCTGTATTCAGAAATTGTGGAAGGAGCTACGCGAAGGATCTCGGCCATATCCTTGACTGATCTGCTGGCCTCGGTGAGGCGAATAAACTCATCTTTATCAAATGGTGGCTTCAGATCCGTCTCCCGGAAGAGATGAAGCTTTATTCGGGCTCTGCTGACAGTTTTATTAAGGGCTCTGTCCCCCAGTTGCTCTGCTATCTCAGTATCGCTCAATCCCTTGTAAAAAAGCCTTACCATAGAGGATAACTGTTCCGGAGTCAGTTTCGTCTGGATGTTGTACTGCTTTATCATCTCCCTGACTACTCCCAAAAGGGCTTGCTCAATTTCGCCGCTTCCCCGGAGGCTTCCATGCCGGGTAGCCTGCTTTTCCACGACCTTGGTGGTGGCGCCAATCTTCAGTACGAGGTCACGCAACTGATCAGTCCTACCACTCATTTTAGATACTCACCCCTCAAGAATCACCTCCTTTTATAGTATAAAGAGATTTCGATTGATTACAAAGCTTTTTATACACGGCCCTCGTCTAACAAGGCGGAATGTCCGAGACCAGCATATTTGTTGTCAAGACCACTGCTAACCAGGAACGATCAGTGGCCAACATGATCGCCCAGATAGCACGCAAGGAAAAGTATGATATAAGGGCACTGCTGGTTCCAGATGTGCTGAAAGGTTACGTACTTGTGGAATCACCAGCCCCTGAGATTGTGGATCAGGCGATTCAGGGAATACCACACGCGCGTTCTGTGATCAAAGGAGCCTCAAATATCGGAGAGGTAGAGCACTTTCTCACTCCCAAGCCTGCAGTAATCGGCATCAATGAAGGCGCAATCGTTGAGCTCATATCCGGGCCGTTCAAGGGAGAGAAGGCAAGGGTGAAGCGCGTAGACCTTGCTAAAGAAGAGATAACTGTAGAGCTCTTCGAAGCCATGGTGCCAATCCCCATAACAGTGCGAGGAGATCACGTGCGCGTTCTCAGCAAAGATGAAACTTAGAGGTGATTTGTTTGGCTAATGTCGTAGAAGCATTGGTCCCCGGCGGAAAGGCTAGCGCGGGACCACCATTGGGCCCGGCCCTTGGACCTCTGGGTGTAAATGTCGCCCAGGTGGTTGCCAAGATCAATGAAGAGACAAGCGACCTCAATGGAATGCAGGTTCCTGTGAAGGTCATTGTGAAATCCAGAACTGAGTTCGAGATCGAAGTCGGCACTCCGCCCACATCGGCCCTGATAATCAAGGAAATCGGTGCGGAAAAAGGGACCGGCGATAAAACAACCGTCGGAGACCTGACCATGGAGCAGGTCCTGAAGATCGCGAACATCAAGAGAAAGGGCCTTTTATCCAAGTCGCTTAAAAATGCCGCTCGCGAGGTAATAGGCACTGCGGGATCGGTGGGCGTGACCGTAGATGGCATGTCCAGCAAAGATGCCCAGCAGGCAGTGGCCAGTGGCAAATACGATGAGGTATTGGAAGCGAAGGCTTAAATATAGTGTTATGATCTGAAATTTGATTCTCTTTTTTGAGAAGCCGTAGGAGACCGTTAGAGTCGCAGACTACGGAGGGTTGAAATGGATATCGAAGAAGCCGTAAAACAGGCAATCACTGAGGCCCCTGCCAGGAAGTTTGCCGAGAGCGTGGATCTGGCGATAAACCTCTATAATATCGATCTATCCCTGCCCGGGAATAGGATCGATGCCGAGGTTATCCTTCCCCACGGCCTTGGCAAGCCCACCAAGATCGCTGTATTCGCTGCCGGGGAGACCGCCCTGCGTGCCAAGAGCGCAGGAGCTGACCGGGTAATCTCCGGGGATGAGATCAAGGACTTTGCCGGAGACAAGAGGGCAGCTCGCAAACTGGCGGATGAGTACAAGTTCTTCATTGCAGAGACTCAGTTCATGCCTGTTATAGGTAAGAGCCTGGGTTCAATCCTGGGTAAGAGGGGCAAGATGCCCACACCTCTGCCTCCGACGCAGGATGTCACCCCGCAGGTGCAGAGGCTGAAGAACATGATCAGGATCAGGTCCAGGGACAAGCCGACCTTTCACCTGACTGTTGGGAACAGAAATATGAATACCAAGGAGCTGGCTGAAAATATAGAAGCAGTCGTGGTCAAGCTCGAGCAGACCTTGAAGGATGGTCGACATAACCTGAAGTCGGTTTATGTCAAGACCACCATGGGTCCTTCCATAAGGGTGATCTAAATGGCCGGACAGGTCC
>JAXDAR010000115.1:0-6695 GCA_034679645.1 Methanothrix sp.
GCCGCCTCCGCCGTGGCCACGGCCATGATCAAGGATGTCTACGAGAGCCGCAATCGAGAGGTGATCCTGGCCTGGGTATCCTCCATGGTGCTCATATCCCCCATGGTCGCTCCCGCCGTCGGAGCTATACTGCTGGGCTTCACCTCCTGGCGGGGAGTGTTTCTGGTTTTAGGCGGCATCGGCCTTCTGGCTTTAGCCGGCAGCCTGGCTCTAGAGGAGACCCTGGAGAGCCGATACAGCGGGAGCCTCTGGCAGTCTCTGGGACGGCTGGGCCTGGTGGCCAAGAATCCCGGCTTTCTCTCCCTCTTGCTCATATTCTCCCTTTTGAGCTTCTCCGGCATGGCCTATATCGCCTCATCATCCTATATGTACATAGACGGCTTTTCCCTGAGCGAGAAGCTCTACAGCCTCTATTTCGCCTTCAATGCCCTGGGGATGATCGGCGGCCCGGCTCTGTACCTGCGCCTCTCTCGCCGGTTCGCCCGCCGCTCCATCATCATGGCCGGATTTGCCGCCATATCGGCGGGAGGGCTGCTGGTGTACCTTTTCGGCAGCCAGGAGCCCTGGATGTTTGCCGCCTGCCTCTTTCCGGCCACAATAATGGGGAGCTGCATCAGAACCCCGGGGGCCAATCTGATGCTGGAGCAGCAGGAGGAGGATACCGGCTCGGCTGTGGCCCTCATGAGCTGCTTTGGGGTCCTGATGGGCAGCATGGGAATGGCGGTCATCTCCCAGGAGTGGGGGGATACGGTGCGGGTGCTGGGAGAGATGAACATCCTGGTGGGACTGGCCTGCCTGGGACTGTGGGTGCTCTTGGCTGGGAGGCCTTTCGTTAAGCAGATTCCTGAAAGAAGGTTCAGAGCAATTTGAGTCCCCTATCATGGCTTTGGATCTCTGGAAGCAGAAGGAAAAAAATGGAGCGGCATCGGCGATTCGGCAATGTCTTATCCGATCGTTTCCAAGAGCCTCAGACGGCTTCTGGGAGGGTCCGCTCACGTCTTTTATGTCTCTCCCATCGATCTTTTCCAGGGTAAATGTTGCTTCTTCCCGAACTTATGCATCCCAAGTTAATTTGCATGAGGCTGTGCGGCTGCGGCGGATGGGATTTTGAAGCGCATGATATAGGTTCCTGTATCATTAACCGCAAGATAGTGGAACTCGTTATCGGAATCGAAGACTATGGGAGATCCCTCACCCCAGTTCAGTCCACCCATATGTACCCAGGACATGAGATGCTGGAGGCCATCGACAACCGTATACTCCGCTGACCCTTTGTCATTGGCGGTATATACGGTATGCTTTCCATCCGGGCTGAACAATGGGCCTGATTTGATCCCCTGACCATACCAATCATATCTGTAAGCATTCTCTTCCCGGCCATCGACTACGACCAGCCGGACATCCTTTCCCTCTCGGCTGTCCCTGGCTACATAGGCCAGTCGGCCGTCGCTGCTCAATGCAAGTCCCCAAATGTCGACATACCTCCTGCCCTCATCTCCATCCAGCACCGCAAACCAGCCGTCTTTGTCCCTGGCTGCATAGGCCAGATGGCCTCCATCAGGGCTGAAGAGAGGATCTCTTACCTCATCGTATGTTTTGCCTTCAATCCCCTCCAGCACCATCATAAATCCGGCATCTTTGGCCTTGGCTGAGTAGGCCGCCCTTTTGCCATTCGGGCTGAATATTATTTTGCCAATCCCTGGGAATGGATAGGCCTTGCCCTGGACGCCGCCCACAACTGCAACGTGATCGGAATAGGCTCCAGCGCCCGGGGCAATGACGTAGGCGAAACGACTGCCGTCCGGACTGAAGGCTATCTGGCGCACTGAATTGTCATTTCCGAGGTCTATGACCTCCCCATCGAGGACGATGTAGCAGGGATCTCCTACATAGGCAGCCCCGCGGGAGAAGGCCCATCGGCCGCCATCAGGGCTGACGACGGAATTCCCGCCAATCTCTTCCTGCATCTGTCCGTCCACGACCACGTAATTCGTGCCGTCCTTGCCTATGTCGTACAGCACATGCTGCCCGCCGGAACTGACTACCGGATCGCCCGAGGTGCTCTGATAGGGGCCCTCCTCTCTGCCGTCCACCACTACTATCCTCTGGCCATCTTTATCGGCCATGTAGGCATAGCGCTCGCCGTCCTGGCTGAAGATGATTTTATAGACCTCATCGTACTTTTGCCCCTCCTTTCCGTCAATGACTGCCGTCCATTTACCGTCTGCTAAAGCCTTGTAGCCATAATGCTCGCTATTGGGGCTGAAGACGAAGTCGCGGACGGACTGATAAAGCGATTCGTTGATCCTTCCATCCACCCCGGAGATCACATATCGAATCGGAGCGCCAATGTTCTCGGTATAGAAGATTTTGGTGCTGTCAGGGCTGGATGTCCCTGTTTTGTAGCTGTCGATCATCTCTGCATTGAAAGAATGCTCATCTTTATCTGAGGCAGGCTTTTCTTGGTCGTCATTGTCAGGCTCAGATGGAATCTGGCCTTCTTTTGAAAAGTCGCTATCATCCTTCGTTGAGGCTTCAGTCTCTTTGGCTGAAGCATCGGTCTCTTTAGCTGAGGCTTCGTTCTCTTTCGTTGAAACCACATCCTCTTTGGACGAATCGAATGCTTGCACATCTGTCATGTTTTTCTTTTCTTCAGTAGAAGGTGTCGCTTTCACTTCAGTGTTGCCTTTGCATTTGATGAAGAGAGCATCTGCTGGAGGCCTTCCCCTGGAAAAATCGGCAAACATGATCTTATGCGAGTTGCCGAAGTATGGTGAGGTTCTGTCCATGGGGTCCCGGCTTATGAGCATGAGCTGATCGCGTCCCCGGTTCATGAAGTCCCCGACAATATGCAGGTCAAAGTCGTCAGTCCAGCCGTCAAATGTGGTGCTGTCACCATAGCTCTCCCAGTAATCGCTATTGAACATCCAGGCAGATCCGACGCCTTCAAGCTCCATCACCGCAACTTTTCCCTCATTGGCATGGCCGACGGGGTCCCGACTGATGATCAGGAGCTGGTCTTTTCCCTTGCCCATGAAGTCGCCGACAAGCCGGATATCTTTGTCGCTCAGCCATCCGGCCAGAGGATTTCCGCTGCCAGGCTTGCTGATGGCAATCGCTTCTGCAGGAGGCTTGCCGTCCTTGAAATCGGCGATCATAACCTTATGCGAGTTGCCGAAGTAGGGTGAGGACCTATCCATGGGGTCCCGGCTCATGAGCATGAGCTGTTCATGGTTGCGGCCCAGGAAATCCCCGGCAAATTGAAGGTCAAAGTCGTCTATCCAGCCGTCAAATATGGTGTTTTCGCCATAGCTCTCCCAGTAATCGCTATTAAAAACCCAATCTGATCCAGCAGACTCAAGTTCCATCACTGCAATTTTCCCCTCATTGGTATGGCCAACGGGGTCACGGTTGATGATCAAGAGCTGGTCCTTTCCCTTGCCCATGAAGTCGCCAACCAGGTGGACGTCCTTGTCGCCCAGCCATCCGGCCAGAGGATTTCCGCTGCCAGGCTTGCTGATGGCAATCACTTCCGCAGGAGGCCTGCCATCCTTGAAATCGGCTATCATGACCTTGTGCGAGTTGCCGAAGTAGGGAGAGGACCTATCCATGGGGTCCCGGCTAATGAACATCACCTGTTCGTAGCCCCGGCCCAGGAAATCCCCAGGGATTTGCAGGTCTTCCTCGTCTATCCAGCCGTCATAGAAATGGGAGCCCTCAACATAATCCCAATATTTTGACTCTGGGGATTCTTTAGAAAAATCCGTGATCGACAATCTGCCTTCATAGGCATGACCCACGGGATCCCTGTTGATGATTAGCATCTGCTCATGTCCAAGGTCCATGAAGTCTCCAACCAGCCGTACATCTTTGTCGCTGAGCGAGCCAGGCAGGCAATTGCTTCCGGAAGTATTTTGCTGCGCAGCATCGGAATAAGTCACATTCAGAGTCTGGAAATAGAGGGCATATAGAGAATATGGAGCAGCATCGTTCTGGTACTGGCAGCTATAGTCCATATCCATGCCGACCCTCATCAGTCCATTGGGCCTCTTTCCTTCCGCCGTTCCCCAGCTATTGAGCACAATCCAATATGGATTATCGGCATCGGTTTCATCGTACCCTACAATGACCACTGCATGGCCTGAGCCATCTTTGCCGTAGCTGCTTTTATCTGGAGCCCTGAACTGATAAACAGCAGACTCTGGCTGGTTGTTCCAGAAATCATAGAAATTATCCCATTCGCCCTTATCGGGAAGGAAGAAGGTAAACCATACCGCCTTGCCTTGCTGGAGGACACTTTTTATATTGCTCCGGGCAGTCTCGGCGCCCAATCCATGAGTGGGTATCTTTTCCGTCTGTATGGATTTGATGGAATAGGCTGGAGATGTGGAAATGGAATCCGGTGAGACTATTGAATCCTCACATCTGCTCTCTCCGTCCATCCAGGCGGCATTATCATTGCTCCAGGGAATGGCTTTGCCGCTGGCAGCATAAAATTTAGCCAGAGTATCTAGCCAATCGCCACAGCAAGGCTCGCCCTCAAATTTCGGCCCTTTGATGTTGGAATTTATGTATTGCACCGAGAGGCTGTCGTTGATCCCCTTCCGGTGAGCCAGTTGTATCTCCATAACCGCAGTGCCTGCCCATTGCCAGCAGTCACCGCAATTCTTTCCCTGATTGCGCTTTTCGGGATCATATTTCAGATAGGGCAAAAGGGTAAAAGAGTCACCCCCTTCGTCGACCCTGGAATACAAGGTATCAGGTGCTGCAGACACAGTTCCCTCTGCGTCGGGTGCGCTTTCATAGAGCATAATCCACTCTTGCAACTCTTCTGGAGTCGGCTTCATGACTGGAGAGGGACCCTCCACCTGCCTTGGATTCAGGGCGAAGTCCAGCATTGCTGTCTCATCGGCGATGATGTCTATATTCTTTATCTGGCTGTCGTATCCACTCTTCTGCGCCTTCACCGCTGCCAGCCCTGCCGGAACGTTCTCCAGAACAAAAGAGCCGCTTTCATCGGTATGAGCCTCGCCTATGCCTCCGGCAGAGACCAAGACGCCCTCCAGGAGCTGATTATTTGAGCTATTCGAGACTTTTCCTCTCACATCGCCTAAGCTGGCTATTTGCCTGGGATTGATCAGAAGCCTCAGAAAATCAATGGCAAATCCATCTCCCGCCCCCGTCTTGGGATCATCGATATCTATGGAAAGGCTGCCCTTCTCCAGAACGTGCAGAGATTCATCCGGTATCTTTACGCTGACCATCTTGCCTATGGGACCGGTCTGATCCAGGGAGTTGATGACCTCCTCAATGGCAGGAACCCTTACCCCATTCAGCTTTACCTGGTACTTAGCTCCAAAGACGGGGGCTTGAAAATCATCTACGAACATCTGCATTATGGCGGAATGGATCTCAATGCCCTTGGCATCGAAGCTAAGGTCGATGGATTGAACTGAATTGTCCGGCCTGCTGGTGCTGCTGGTGTATCCTTCCGATCCGCGGGGTGGAGAGCCATTATAGCTTGAGACCACAAATATTCTGTCTGTGCCCGAAGGATCATTTTGGTCAACTGTCCAGGGATAGGAGTGGGCAGGAGTGCTCTGGCCTGAAAACGGATCGAAGCCCTCCTGCCAGCCAAAGTTGAGATTGTCTATATCTCCTGTTCGTACAACTAGATCGGCCTCGGGAGTATCTCTTAAGACTGAGGTCCTTAAAGACCAATCACCATTCAGAATATCTGTTGTCGATAAAGATGGTTGCACATTTAATAAAGATGTGGATATAATTAACCATTTAAGCAAAGCCGCTGCCTTATGCTTCCCATTATCAGGCACAATAAACCTCCCAGCCTCTTCGATTTATCCGATATCTATCAGTTAAGTTAGATAAAGGCTGTTAGTGAGTCGGAAGATTTCAGGTCCTTGTGAAAGCCTTATTATCCCAGAAATCCAAATTGTCGAGCATGTTCATGAAGAGGCATGTGCTCTCCATGCGAGAGTTCTCCCGGGAGGAGATCGACTCGGTATTGGACCTGGCCGCATCCCTGGAGCCCTATGCCCGGGGCAAAAAGAGCGATATGATGGCGGGCAAGATCCTCGCTCTCCTCTTTTTCGAGCCCTCCACCCGAACCCGCATGTCCTTTGAGACGGCCATGAAAAGGCTGGGCGGAAGTGTGATCAACCTGGGGCCGACAGAGGGCTCCTCCATCTCCAAGGGCGAGTCCCTGGCGGACACGGTGCGGGTGGTGGCCGGTTACTCCGACGCCCTGGTCATCCGCCATCCCAAGGAGGGCTCGGCACGCCTGGCCTCCCAGTTCTCTCCCGTCCCGGTGATCAATGCCGGAGATGGAGCGGGCCACCACCCCACCCAGACCCTGCTGGACCTGTACACCATCAAGAAAGAGAGCCATCTGGAGAGCCTGAGCATCGCCCTGGTGGGTGACCTCAAGTACGGCCGCACCGTCCATTCCCTGGCCTATGCCTTATCCCTTTACGGGGCGGACATAACCCTGGTCTCGCCTCCCGGCCTGAGGATGCCCGAGCCCATAAAGTCCGATCTTGCCGGCAAGGGGACCCTCCTGCGCGAGGCCTGCGACCTGGGAGAGGTGGTAAACAATGTGGATGTCCTCTATATGACCCGCATCCAGCGAGAGAGGTTCCCCGATCCGGTGGAGTATAAAAAGGTGGCCAGCAGCT